>JAHJLN010000328.1 GCA_018821715.1 Pseudomonadota bacterium
CCGTGGTTATCCTGAATTCCGACCGGTTTAACGGCATTGACTTCATGCCGCTGACCACAAGTGAATTTCAGCAGATGTCAGGCCGGGCCGGACGAAGGGGAATGGATAAGATCGGTTTCGCCATTGTTTTGCCGGGAAAATTCATGGACTTAAATTATGTTGCAAAAATGATCTCCTCTCCTCCTTCCGACATAGAGAGCCAGATCGCCATCAATTTTTCAATGGTCCTGAACCTGCTGCTTTCCCATACACCGGACCAGATAAAACTGCTGCTGGATAAATCTTTTGCCTCCCATTTAATCCAGTCAGGAAAAAAAAGAGGGAAAACTGCAAGAAAAAAATTCGGTGTTGACCTTGAACTTCTCTGGGTTGATTTTATCGATCACATGGATTTCCTTACTGCTGAAAAATTTGTCACTGAGGATGGAAAACTTACCGAGGACGGTTTGTGGGCCTCCAAACTGAGGATTGATGCTCCCCTTCTGGTTGCCCAGAGTATCAGAAAAAATTTATTGCCACAGAATGATCCGGCATTACTGGCTGCCATTATCGGCTCCTTTGTCAATGAAAAGGAATTCAGCGATGACCCCTTGTATCACCAGGCTTTGCCCAAACAGTTAAAAGAGGCCTTTTTGGATGCAAGAAAAGAATTAAAACCCTTTGCCCTTCGAATGCTGAAAAACGGGTTTAATGCTCCCAACCTGTTTATTCAGCCAAGCCTGTGGCTCTATTTATGGGCCCATGATGAACCCTGGGAAACCCTGGTAACCAAATCTGATTTTGCAGAAGGTGATTTTGCTCGATTGATTTTAAGGACAGGTGAAAACTTAAGGCAGATATCAAAACTGGAACAAACCTTTCCTGTGATTGCCAGAACAGCAAAAAATGCCATTGACCTTATATTAAAAGAACCAGTGGTAACATTTTACAGTTAAACTTAAAAAAAATAAAGGAGAATATAATGAAACAAATTTTTGCTGAAAAAGCCCCTGCCGCTATTGGCCCTTACTGCCACGCTGTTGTTCATGGCGATATGGTTTTTTGTTCCGGCCAGATCCCTCTTGATCCAAAAACAATGACGATTGTAGGTGCAACGATTGAAGAGCAGACAGCCCAGGTGATGAAAAATATCGAGACTGTATTGTCAGAAGTTGGCACAACTTTAAATAAAATTGTAAAGACCACAATTTTTTTGGATACCATGGATGATTTTATGGGAATGAATACGGTTTATGAGGACTGCCTTAACGGTCACAAACCCGCAAGATCAGCGTTTGAGGTAGGAAGACTACCAAAGGATGCCTTAATTGAGATAGAATGCATTGCGGTTATTGAATAAGGAGCAAAAAACATGACAGAGGATACAAAAAAAATAATCTACTCCATGATCAATGTGAGTAAATTTCATGGTCAAAAACAGGTGCTCAAGGATATTTCCCTGTCCTATTTTTATGGGGCAAAAATCGGGGTTCTGGGCTTGAACGGTTCCGGTAAGAGCACATTGCTGAAAATTATGGCCGGGGTTGATTCAGAATTTGCCGGTGAGACAACAATCTCTAAAGGATTTACCATTGGCTATCTTGAACAAGAACCCCTTGTTGACAGTAAAAAGACTGTCAGGCAAGTTGTTGAAGAAGGCGTTAAGCAAACCGTTGACCTGTTGGCAGAATATGAAAAAATTTCAGAAGAATTTGCCAATCCCATGTCTGACGATGAAATGGACAAGCTGATTGAAAAACAGGGTAGAATTCAGGAAAAGCTGGACCACATGGATGCCTGGGATCTTGATTCCAAACTGAAAATGGCCATGGATGCCTTAAGATGTCCTGAAGGGAATACACCTGTTACTGTGATTTCCGGCGGGGAAAAAAGACGGGTTGCACTTTGTCGGCTGTTGCTGCAAAAGCCGGATATTCTTTTACTGGACGAGCCCACCAATCATCTTGATGCTGAATCTGTCTCCTGGCTTGAAGAGCATTTAAGTCGATATGAAGGCACTGTTATTGCCGTCACCCATGATCGGTATTTTCTGGATAATGTAGCCGGATGGATACTTGAACTGGACAGGGGAGAAGGAATCCCATGGAAAGGCAATTATTCTTCATGGCTGGAACAAAAACAAAAACGGCTGGCCACTGAGCAAAAATCAGAATCCAAACGGCAGCAGACCCTTCAAAGAGAACTTGAATGGATCAACATGTCGCCGAAAGGTAAACGGTCCAAATCAAAGGCCAGGATCACAGCTTATGAAGATCTTTTAAAAAAAGACATTAAAGATCAGGAACATACCTTGGAAATATTCATTCCACCCGGACCAAGGCTTGGCGCAAAAGTCATTGTAGCAAATGGTGTGTCCAAGGCTTTTGAAAACAAGCTGCTGGTCGAAAACATGAGCTTTGTCATCCCTCCAGGGGGTATCATTGGTGTTGTGGGACCCAATGGGGCCGGTAAAACCACCCTTTTCAACATGATCACGGCTAAAGATACCCCTGATTCTGGAACAATTGAACTGGGTCAAAGTGTCAAACTTGCATACGTGGATCAGGAAAGAGATACGCTTGATCCTGAAAAAACGATTTTTGAAGTCATCTCTGATGGAAATGAAAAAATGCTCATAGGGGGCCGGGAAATAAACTCAAGGGCTTATGTGGCAAAATTTAATTTCTCAGGATCTGACCAGCAAAAAAAAGTCAAAGAAATTTCAGGCGGCGAAAGGAACCGGGTCCACCTGGCAACCCTGTTGAAAAAACAAGCCAATGTTTTATTACTGGATGAGCCGACCAACGACCTGGATGTCAACACATTGAGGGCACTGGAGGAAGCTTTGGAAAGTTTTGCCGGATGTGCTGTTATTATCAGCCATGACCGATGGTTTTTAGACCGGATTGCCACTCATATCCTGGCATTTGAAGGAGACAGCCAGACCCTGTTTTTTGAAGGGTCATATTCTGATTATGAAAAAGACAGAAAAAAACGGCTTGGAATAAAGGCGGATCAGCCCACCCGGATAAAATACAGGCAGCTTACCCGGTAATGGGTTTAAATTGAAGCTGTCCATATTTAATAAAGGGGTTGCACAAATCCATATTGCCGTCTTCCTGTTCGGATTTGCCGGTCTTTTTGGAAAATTTTTGTCCTGCAACCCCTTTTATATTGTTTTTGGAAGAACCTTTTTTGCCTCAATAGCTCTTTTTTTGTATGCACGGTTCTTTTCAAAAACAAAATTATTTGTTTTAAATAAAAAAACCTTATTCTTTTTTATTTTACAGGGTATTCTTCTGGCGATTCACTGGGCAAGCTTTTTTCATTCCATTCAAATTTCAAGTGTAGCGGTCGGGCTTGTCACCTTTTCAACCTTTCCTTTATTTGTGACGTTTTTAGAACCTCTGTTTTTCAAAGAAAAACTAAAAACCATAGATGTTTTCATCGCAGGCAGTGTATTTATCGGCATTCTTTTTGTTATTCCTGATGTTGATTTTTCAAATAATATCACCAGAGGCGGTTTTTTCGGGATCATTTCAGGATTTACCTTTGCAATCCTGGCCCTTGTCAACCGGAGAAATGCAAGGATCTCCGATTCCATTGCCGTTGCATTTTATCAAAACCTTTTTGCCGCGATTTTTTTATTTATACCCATCCAGATCATTCAAATTGCTCCCCCGCAAATTTTGGACCTTCCCAATCTCATCTTTTTAGGCGTTGTTTGCACAGCCCTTGCTCATACCCTGTTTATAAAATCACTGACATTTATAAGAGCACAAACTGCAGCTGTCATTGCCGGGCTTGAACCGGTTTACGGGATTATACTTGCTTTTTTCATGCTCAATGAAACCCCCCAGGCAAGAACGCTGATCGGCGGTTTTATTATCATCATGACAACCATAGTTGCAGGTCGCCAAAGTCCAGGGCAGTGAGTCAAATTATCAAAAATAGATCAGTTTTGAAATTTTTTTTCTATGAATTTTACAGCCGCATCATGGGGTTCGTGAGTAACATCTGCCTTGGCTATGGCAAATGCCATTGCTTTTTCTTTGTTTTTTTCAAAAAAATGGCACCACATCATGCCTGAAAGTGCACCAATACCGGCAGGATTTAATGCCAGCGCCTTTTTAAAACTGTCTTTTGCTTTTTTATAATCTTTATTTTTATAGAATGCCCATCCTTTTAAATCATTGGTCAAAAAAGACATGGGGGATTCAATAACCGCTTTTTCAAACCATTCAAGGTCAAAAAGCCCGTCCTTGAACAATAAAGGATCAATATAGTTCCTGTAGGTGGTCTCAACGGCCCAGCCAAGACATTCAAGCCCCTTGATACTGATATCTTCTTTCCACAATGCTTTTGATATCTGTTGGTGATCAAGGGGCAGGCCACATTGACCAAGCCAATTGAAAAGAGCCTGACCAAAACCGACAAAAAAATCAGATGGTTCAAGATAAAGATCAATATCATATTTTTTTTCAAAATCATCATCATACAGGGTCAAAGAAACCAAAAGGATGTCCTTGATGTGTTTGTACTTACCGTAAAGCCAGTATCTTATCTTCTGTTCCTTTGCATGGAAACCAACCGTATTAAAGTGATTTTTATTTCTGCAAAACTCGTGTAATTCAGAAACACTTTTAAATATTTTATTTGCCCGCCAGCCAAACCAGAATTCTGCAAGGCCGGAATGAACCGCTATCATATTACCCAGTAAAAAATGAATCCCTAAACCGATTCCATTGTATTCTTGATCCGTATTCGGCTGAAGGGGAAGTACGATCAATTTTGATCTGGTATCCATTATTGCTCCTTAATTTATGAGTGGCAGAATTATTCTACCAAGAAAATATTTATTTTCAAGAAATGTCATCATTTTTTAATTTCATTTTTTAATTTTAAATAGAATGTCCCTGCCAATTTTTAAATTTTGTTCTTGACAAACACAGTATGTATACAATACGTATCTATAAAGTATTGGAGGTGAACTATATGAAAAAAGAATTTCTGAAGTTCAAAGTTTACAAGTCCCTTCGCCTTGATATCGTATCAGGAAAACTACCAGGGGGCACAAGACTCACGGAAATTGCCGTGGCCGACACACTAAATGTCAGCCGTACCCCTGTGAGGGAAGCATTGCAAAAGCTTTCACAAGAACAGTTGTTGATCTCAATTCCAAAAGCCGGATATTTAGTGGAAGATTTGTCAGACAATGATATTCAGGACCTGTTTACTACTCGAATGGAAATAGAACAGATCGCCATTCAAAAAGCGATTCAATTTATTACGGTTGAGGAGTTAAAAAACCTGGATGACAATCTGGAGAGGACAAAAGCATTCATCAGATCCAAAGAAAATTTTAAAATCACGGAATGTGATGTTGAGTTTCATTCCATTCTTTATAAAGCAACAAGAAGCAAATCCCTCTACAGGGTTTGCAAAAGTTTAAGTGATGTAACCGTCAAATACCGACATGGGCTGAATCTTTTGCCAAGCTTATGGAATGAACTTCTTCAACAACACATCATGATCTATCAGGCCATTATTTCCAAAGACGTGGATAAAACCTGCCAGGCCATTGCCCTGCATGCCCGGCAGGCCAAATCTCATCTTCTGGATGTCATGAAAAAAGTGCGGTCTGATGCCTTTAGTTTGGAAGAGTTTTAGCATCCCCTGATTAAATAAAGCGACTATTCTATCAGGGGATGCCTTATTTAATAGCGGCCCAGAATTCTAAGATTTTCAGATTTATCTATAAGTTTTTCCATGACAGGCGCAAGTTCAGGTGCTTCAATATCGGCTTCAAGATCTGCATAGAACATATATTCCCAAGGCTTTCCAAGCATAGGGCGCGATTCTAGTTTGACCAGATTGATCTGATATTCTGAAAATACCTTCATCACTTCAAACAAAGCTCCGGGTTTATTGCCCGTTGAAAAAATGATGGAGGTTTTATTTACCTTTTTATTGCCTTTAACCTCTTTGGCTATAATGGCAAATCTTGTATAATTCCTTGGATTGTCTTCAATAGACTCCTCTATGACCGTCATATGGAAAATATCTGCGGCCATGGTTGATCCGATGGCAGCAAGCGTTTTATCGCCTGAATCCTTGATCTGGCGAACGGCACTGGATGTGGCGGTTACCGGAACCAGTTCAATATCAGGATATTGATCCAGATAATTTTTACATTGTGAAAAAGCAGGTGGTGGTGCAAGAATTTTTTTAATTTGCTTTTTTGATACATTCTCATGGGCAATTAAAGCATGTTTTACCCGGATGGTAATCTCCCCAATAATTTTCAAATCATATTCCTGAAGCAGATCAAAATTCTCATGGATGGATCCGGAAAGAGAGTTTTCCAATGGAACAACCCCATATTGACAAATTCCGGTTTGAACAGCCTGGAAAATATCTTTAAAGGTTTTCATGGGAACCGGTTTGATCTCTTCACCAAAATAGCCAAGGCTTGCTTTATGACTATAAGCACCATATTCACCGATAAAGGCTGCGGTTTTTGAATCACTGGTTTGAGAATTATTAATAATTTCCGATTTTTTTAAATAATCAAAATCAAGCTGTTTACCCACAACCGGGGCAATGACATATATATCCCGCGTCAATTGGCCGAACTGTTCGGGATAGAGACTCTGGGGGCCGTCTGAAAGTGCCTGGTCAGGATTATTATGCACCTCAATCATGAGAGCATCTGCGCCTGCTGCGATGGCAGCTCTTGCCATGGGACTGACCTTTTCCCTGATACCGGTTGCATGACTAGGATCAATAATAATGGGCAAATGAGTTAATTTTTTAAGGACCGGAATGGCTGAAAGATCCAGCGTATTTCTTGTATAAGGCTCAAAAGTTCTGATGCCTCTTTCACAAAGAATAACATCATTGTTTCCTTCTGCCATAATATATTCTGCAGACATCAGCCATTCCTGAATTGTAGAAGCAAGCCCCCTTTTCAGCACCACGGGTTTACCCATGCGGCCGACACATTTTAAAAGTTCAAAATTCTGCATGTTACGGGCACCGATCTGAACTACATCTACATATTTCATCATCAGATCCGCCTGGGAGACCGATGTGATTTCCGTGACTACCCCAAGCCCTGTCTCATCCCTGACCGCAGCAAGAATTTTGAGTCCTTCTTCTTCAAGTCCCTGGAAAGAATATGGCGAAGACCTGGGTTTATATGCCCCCCCCCTGAACAGAACCGCGCCGTATTTTTTTACCTCTTTTGCAATTGTCATGGCCTGATCATAGCTTTCAACAGCACATGGCCCTGCAATAATGACAATCCGATCTGCTCCCACCACAACATTACCAATCTTAACCTTTGTATCTTCTGATTTAAAATCCCGGCTCACAAGTTTATAAGATGTTTTAATGGGAAGTGCATCGGCAACGCCATCCATTTGTTTAAACTCCTCCAGGCTGATATTGGACTTTCCGATTACTCCGATTACATTTCTGCCTGCATCCATAATTTCACGCGTGATACATCCCTGATCAGAAAGATAATTTAAAATTTTATCCTTCTGATTTTGAGCAATCTTGTTTTCTAGTACAAGAATCATTGAGTTTCTCCCTGTTTAAAAAAAGTTTAACTTTGCATAAAATAAAAAAGCCCCGGAAAAAAATTCCGAGGCCAAAAACCTAAAAAGCCCCGGGTGGTTTGATGTCCACCCGGGGCTTTATTTAACTAAGAAATAAAACGTCACACCGGATGAACGCTTCTAAAAAAGCAAAAGAAGGGTCCAAAATTAACCATATTTTTAAGTGTCATTTTATTCATTTTTTTTTACCTTAAATAATCAGTATAATTTACAGATCATTTCAAACCTTGTCAATAGCAAAATTGGTTATCACTTTTATGACATTAATACAGAGATATCCTCTTTTGTATCATCAATTTCATCACTATCATTTGTATTTTCACCATCGACAACATCAATTTTCTCATCTGAATCATAAACACTGACTTTAAACACACCGATCATATCTCTAAGTTTTGAGGATAAATCGGATAGATCCTGTGCACTCTTTTTCATCCGGTTGCTTCGCAGGTTCATGTCCGTGGCCACACTATTCACCTTTGAAATATCCTCTGAAATTTCAGAGGAAACCTGGGAACTCTGGGAAACATTCTCATTTACCTCACCAATACCCGTGGATGCCTGTTCAATATTTTGGGCCACTTCAGTTGCTGAGGCAGACTGCTCTTCAATAGCGGCTGCAATGGTTGCAACGATTTCAGTTACTTTAGAAATTACTTCTGTAATCTGTTCAACATCTTTCACCGTATCTTCTGTTGAACTTTGAATACCCTTGATTTTATCTTTTATATCCAGGGTCGCAATGGCTGTCTGACTTGCCAGACCTTTGATTTCACTTGCAACAACTGCAAAGCCCCTTCCTGCTTCACCTGCTCTTGCCGCTTCAATTGTTGCATTCAAGGCCAGCAGGTTGGTTTGCTCGGCAATATCTGTAATAACTTCTGTTACTTTATTAATATCCCGGGCTGATGCCCCAAGCAATTCAACTCTTTCAGAAGCTGTTTTGACTTTAAAGGCAGCATTCTCCGATATTTCCCTTGCCTTTTCACAATTGGAAGCAACTTCGCCCAGCGTCAGTTTCATCTGGCCTGCTGCATTGGCAACCATTCCAAGATTTGTGGAGGCTTGTTCGCTGGCAGCTGCAACAGAATTCATACTCGAACTCATCTCTTCTGCTGCTGCTGCAACAGAACTGGATCTTCCTGACAAATCCTCGGAATCCTCAGCCATTTGTTCGGCAATAGATCGCAACTCCCCTGATGACGCGGTGACGGTTTCAGAATTACTGCCGATATCCACAATAATATGATTCAACCTTGCAACAAACGCATTGAACCATTTTGCGAGCTCTCCGATTTCATCTTTTGTATCAATATCAATTCTCTGGGTTAAATCACCCTCTCCTTCGGAAATATCTTTTAATGCTCTCACAACGGTTTTAATGGGTGTGATAATAATTCTGACCAGCAGCAATGCAATCAGAATACCGAAAATCACCGCAAAAAGACTGACAATGGTTATAAACGCTGTTGATTTGGTAATCTGGGCCTGCATCTGGATATGCTGTAAATCTTTTGATGCCAAACATATTTTTTGAATTGTTGAAGCATTGGATTCCAAAGCAGCTTTGGTCGTCTGCTGAGTTTTCATCAAGGTGGCGTAACTTTTGAAAGAAGACAAATAATTTTTAACCGTTTCCTGAATCCCATCCAGGGGTTTGGTTTTATCCTCATCATCAATATTCTCTTTTACTTCTGCAATCACCTTGTCGATGGATTCGATGTTCAGGGCAATTTGTTCAAAGACAGCATCATCTTCAGTATTGATAAAATCTTTTTCCAGAATACGTGTATTTAAAAGAATTTTTGCAATCTGATCAACGCCTGAGGACAATTCCATTACCTGCCCTGAAATAACCTGAACATCTTCCATGTAAAATTCAAGTTGTTCCTGCATTTCCTGCTGAAAATAGAGAATAGCCATATTCATCTCTTTAACAGCTTTAATGACAGCAATATTATTTTCTGAGCTCTTGTCGTTATAGAAAAGGTTGGCTTTATTTATTAATTCTGTCTGTTTTAAAAGGACTGTTTCAAAAATTTTTTTGGAAGCATCTTCTGTTAATAAAGGCTTTACTTCTTCAGCAGATCTTTTAAGGTCACTGTGATATCCTTTCCATTGTTCATATATAGAAACATTACCTGCGTCTGACTCGGCCAAAACCATTCGGTACCCTTTTGCATTTAAAAATGCTTCATGAATTTTCGCAACATGATTGACCCGTTGTCTCATGATTGAGCTTTTTGTTTCACTTTCTTCTCTTAATTTATTATATTTAGTTTTTTGTTCATCACGAATTTTTGTAGTTGTTTCAAGTGCCAGGCTGGCTTTCACATTCATCTCGCTCATGAGCGTATCTTTTTGACCGGCCAGTGCCACATAATCTTTAAATGCCTTGCTGTAGGTGTCTGATATTTTGATAATATCACTTGCCTGTTTTTTTACATCATTTGATCGGGCTTCATCTAATATCCGTGTTGTTTGTTTTTTTAATGATCCTATTTCATCTTCAACACCATTTACCGCCTTGGGATCATTGGTAAGAATAAATCTTTTTTCATCTTGCCTGGCTTTTAATATATGATTCACGAGCAGTTGAAACTGATTTGCAGAATCCACTTTTTCTACTACCTGGGTTAATCCGAACCGTCCGACAAACGCAAGCACAATCAACAAAATTAGAATAATGACGAATCCACCGGTAATCTTTTTAGCAAGGCTGAAATTTCTTAACATTTTTTCTCCCCTATCTGAATGTTAGAATTGAAGTTACTTTTAAAAAATTTCACCTTATATTGCAAGGGAAATATATGATAGCAAAGCCCCTGTACACCGTATAAAATTCGGTTTTTTACCAACAGAACGGCAAGCGATATATATGGCAATGATCTATCGCTTGCTCACAATGCCAATGTTTTTAAATGTATGCTGTTTTTTTCCAACCGCCAATAAGGTGAAGATGAATATGGAAGATTTCCTGACCGCCGCCTTTTTCAACATTAAAGAGCAATTTATATCCAGACGTATTGATGCCCTGATCCTTGGCCATATCTTTGGCCAGCATGAAAAGACCTGAAATAATAGTTTCATCCTCCGGTTTCAAGTCGTTTATGCTCCTGACATGCTTTTTGGGAACCAGGAGCAGATGAACCGGAGCTGCAGGATGGATATCTTTAAAAACGATAAAATTATCATCTTCATATAAAAATTCACTTGGGATTTCCCGGCGGACTATTTTACAAAACAGACAGTTATTGGACATTGAAAACTCCTTTGAACTATTATAGTTTATCGATTTCTTCCATCAATTTTTCCATGGCAATGGTCGCCTTTTCTTCAAGAAAAATATCAGTGACAGAATCGGTATATTCAGATCTTGAGGGA
>JAHJLN010000037.1 GCA_018821715.1 Pseudomonadota bacterium
AGTGCAATTGCTTTTTGTAAATCAGATTCTGTAATATTTCTTGAAAACCAGGTCAGCATTCCCAACCCAATGAGTGCTGTTCCCCAAAATTGATATATGACCACTCCCATTGGAATCAAACAAATACCATAACTTGCGAGAAGCTGTACCGGCATTAGAATGCAGGCAATCCCTGCAAAAAAAGCAAAAACAGAATTGATAATAAGCAAGGTTTTAAATTTCATAAAGCAATCTCCTTTCAAATGATGTGGTCAATAAAACTTCAACCCAAAATACCATCTTTTTTTTAGTAAAGATTGCTTCAATCAGCCAACTTTTATCCCGATTCAGCCATTTGTTTTCGCAAACGGGATGGCGTGGTATTAAATCGATTGCTAAACCTTGAAGTAAACCGTGAAAAGGAAGAATATCCGCAATGTCCTGCAATAATGGATATTGGCAAATTGGTAAACTGGACCTCAGACAGTGCCAGACCCATGCGGACATCTTCTATTGTGGTACGAAAATCAGTGTTCTCTTTTCTCAATTTCCGTCTTAAAGTACTTTCACTGACGCCCAAAAGGGTACAGACATCTGAGATCAACCAATCTCTGGAAGAATTTGTAAGAAGTAAGGAATACACCCGGTGACGCCAGCTATGACTCATGGATAACAGCATATGAGAAGCGTTACAGTATTTAACCAAACACAGCAGGACCTCAATGAGCCGGTGCTGTACCAAATCATGGCCGAGTTCTCGGCGGTGTGATATTTCAAGAAAATGCCATATGGCCGAATCCAGCAGCTCACTCCCTTTAAGATGTATTGAAATTTTATCGATGTCGTTTGAGTCTTCCATTTGATATAAGCGGTGAAATTGTTCAATCAGCCAATCATCAAAATGGAGATAAAGGGCCAAAAAAGGCCTTTGGGAACCCTCCGGCGTATTGACTACATCATACCTGGCCGGCGCCGGGATGGCCAAAAACTCCCCTGGGAAACATTGAATCTCTTTATGGCCATGGTAAATATGTTTACATCCGGTTACCACTAAAACCAGGCAGGGATATAAAAATGGAACCGCAGCAATTCGTTGTTGATGCCAACACTTTACAGCACCGAATCCGGATATGGATATGTTTGTCTGCCCCGCTTCTTTTTTTTGTGCGGCATTCAACACAAAGTCTTTAATCTTATTGAAACAAGGGCGTTCTTCTTTCATTACCATATCCTTGGTTCCCTTTTGCGGTTCTTTTTTTCTCAAAAGACCGCCTTTTCCCAGCCTTACAGTGAGGTGGCTGCAACACTGAAATGCAAATAGGCAACAGTACTCAGGCTTGATCAAGGTATCATATTCGATATAGCGTTGTCAGTACCATATTGGGGTTTTTTGTCCAAAACCGCGGAATTTCTGACGACCGCATTCAAACCCTCACAGAGATGTCTATTGGGTGAAATTGCAGCTATGTTCTCATTGGGCCAGAAGGAGTCTGGCAGAAGAACCCCATAAAAAACAACGTTTTATCAATAATTCCGCTCACCGGAACCAAAGGTTTAACAAATATACAAATTGTGGCAAATTTGATAATTGTGGTCTCATTTATGGCGGGACTACTGATAAAATGCTTTTAGTTAAGTATATTAATGTCTCTTTGGCGCAAGTTGTCATGAAAGCGGCTTCACACCATAGACCTTTGTATGTGCCGCCCAAGCTGGACACCATCCACGGTGCCAACGCATGAGCCTGCCAAAAGCCGTAGTCGGTCTCTTGGCCGCATAGGGGCAGATACCACAGTTGTGACAGATTCCGGCAAAAATTATAGTCGTAATTCCAAATTGATTTTTTTTTTGTTCGCTGTTTTTAGTAATGGGCATAATTTGTATCTCCTTTATCTGCTTAGACGAAAAAATCAGTTAAAAGGATACATTTTTTTTGCATATGAATGAAAAGAGCAGATTCAGATACGGCAACTAACCTGAAAAATACTGGTCACACGCCGGGCAGAAATTGGCTTTTCTCATGTACCGCTGAAGGGGTCAGCGCCAGTGAATGTATTTACAGCCTGATTGAAACTGTTAAGGCCAATGGCCTTGAACCCTACTGGTATCTGAAATATCTTTTTTAAAACTTACCTGATGCTGTGACAGCCGATGAGTTTATGATTCTGATGCCGCAAATCGTTGACAAGAAGCTGCTTGCAGGTCCCACTGTTTAATTCATATCTGATTTTCATACAATTTGATAGGTGCAGTTAATTAACCGTTTACCATTGCTTTGAATTTATTGCGGAACAAGAAAACCGTCAAAGGCAGTGCGAAAAGCAAATGGTTGAATGCAGCCATGGATACGGATTATCTGGAGAATGTTATGTTCAAATGACACACAATAGTAACCAAGAAGAACATAGGCGCTTCTTAATATTTACATGCGTTGGCCCTGGCAAATAGAGTTTGCTTTATGTCATAATTTGTTATAACCTAAAATAACTAAAGGCACGGTCACATAGTTTTACAGCAGGGCAAAAGATCGAAATATGATAACTGCTTTGCTAGTTTTGCCTGCTTTCTTTGATTTCCAACTGCTTTGCCGACATTTTTTCCCTGCTTAAATAGCATTAACACACATTTTTGTTGATCTGCATATCACGCTTTTTGAATTAAACAATTTTCATGGTTTATTAAAAGGTGGGAATATGAGACAAACTAAAACAGCTCAAGATAAATTTAACGTGTTATACCGGCAGGTTGAAACATGGATGCTGGCCAATGATTTTAACCAAAAAACAGCTGATTTTAAAGATCCGTTAAAATTAATTCAGGAACTTAAGACGTTTCAGATCCAGTTGGAATCGCAGATTGAGAAGCGGTATCGTTCCCAGCAGGAGTTAATGCGATCTCAAATAAACTATATTGGGCTTTATGATTCTGTTCCGGTAGGTTCTTGCAGTATCAGTTCAAAGGGATTAATAATTAATGTCAATATGGCTTTGGCAGAGATGCTGTCTGAAAAAAGGGGGCATCTTGTTAATCAATCGCTGTCAGATTATATTTCAATTGACGATCATTGTATCTACTATCATCATCTCAAGGAGCTGTCAGAGTTAAAAACAAAACAAATTTGCGAACTTCACATGCAGAAAACAGATGGGAATCAATTGGATGTGCAATTGGAAAGCAGAGTTGTTTTGAACAAATTTAAAAAACCATATCAATTTCTGGTCATAATCACAGATATCAGCAAGTACAATCAAGCAAAAAAACAATTGGAAGAACAAATAAGGCTTAGAACGATTTTAATCGAAGCCCTGCCATATCCAACCATGCTCATCAGCAAAAACCGAACAATTATTTTTGCGAACAAGGTTGCCCGTGATTCAGGGGCACAAGTTGGAGGGTTATGCTGGCGGGATTTTGGACATTGTGACCATATCCCAACTAAAGACAAGCTGTATATGAATCAAAATACAGATGAAACCTGTATGGTTACTAAATGTACCTTTTGTCTGGCAGATGTTGCTCTAAAGGACTTAAAGCCTGCTATTGCACCTGAAGTCAAGGCTTTCGGCAGGATTTTGGAAATTCACTGGGTTCCTGTCAATAAAATCGATTTTCTGCATTATGCTTTGGATATCACTGATCGTAAAAGAGCTGAGACCCGTGTTTTAAATGCTAAAATCAATTTGGAAAAAAAAGTGAAAAAAAGAACATTCGAATTAGAAGACATGAATACTACTCTAAAAACTTTGCTTAAAAAAAGAGAAGAGGATAAACTTGAGTTGGGAGAAAAAATATTCGCCAATTACAAATTGATTATTTTGCCCAATATTCAAAAACTGAAAACCAAACTGATTCAAAAAGATCTAATAGATTTAATGGATGTCCTTGAAACAAACCTGAATAATATTCTTTCTCCATTTTCAAAGACACTGTCTGATCCGATGGTGAATCTATCCCCTAGTGAAATTCAGGTTGCGGATTTGATCAAATTTGGGAAATCTAATAAAGAAATCTCAGAAATTCTTAATAATTCAGTCCATACCATAGCAACGCATCGAGAAAATATACGAAAAAAGCTCAAGATAAAACATAAGAAAATCAATTTGAGATCCTTTCTTAGAACTCTCCATTAACCCCTATTTTTAATAGGGAAT
>JAHJLN010000329.1 GCA_018821715.1 Pseudomonadota bacterium
AGGCATGCTCGGATTTGGAGCTGACGCACCCGGATGCAGCCAGGAAAAAAAACATAAGCAAGATTGGGATAAAAATTTTTTTCATGATACCTCCAGTTCATTCCTGTTAATATTTTAGGAAAGCCTTCTTAAACTAATTGATTTTAAACTTTTGTTATACTTTTATTAATACTTTTGCATGAAGTCAACACACAAAAAAATATATCAAACAAATCAAATTTGGAGTGATCTTGAGTTTTTTTCTTTAAGTTAAAAAAAAGCCAGGATTATGTTGATAGGCAGGAAGTTAAATGATATTGATGGTAAACTTTGAAGGATGTGTACAGGCTTTATGATGTCTAACGGTTTATCACAATTAATTGACAGGATATTTTAAAATTCTTATGGAACTTAAAAGAAAGCTTAAAGAAATGATCATAGAAGAACTTCAGCTTGAAGATCTCACGCCTGATGAAATTGATGATGACACCCCGCTCTTTGGCGAAGGCCTGGGGCTTGACTCGCTGGATGCAGTTGAGCTTGTTGTTCAGTTGCAGGTGCATTTTGGCGTGGAAATAAAAAATATTGAAGAAGGAAGACCTGCCCTTCAATCCATTAACACCCTTGCTCAATTTGTGAAAACAAAACAAGCTGAAACAGTGAATGAGGTGTAATCCTGAGACTATCCATACATGGCAGAGGCGCTGTTTCCGATCAGGGCGATACGCTCCGTGATATGGAATCGATTTATTCCAATGATTTTAGTTTCATAAAGGAGTTATCAGGCTGTCCTCCCGGGGGGGGTGACAGGTTGAACCAATCCATGGTTGACACATCCCCTCTTTTAGACTACCTGCCCAAATCAAGATTTCGCCGGATTGATCATTTTTCAAGGATGGCGTTGCTGAGCGCCGGTAAAGCCATAAAAGATACGGATCCGTCACTGTTTCCCAAAGACAATACAGGTGTTATTATCGCTACGGGTTTTGGTGCCCTGAAAACAACATTTTCCTTTTTGGATTCTTACATTGAAAAAGGAGATAAACTTGCTTCTCCGACACATTTTTCCAATTCCGTACATAATGCTGCTGCTGCACATGTGTCAATCTGCTATGGCATAACCGGTCCGAATCTTACGGTAAGCCAATTTGACATGTCTTTTTTTTCTGCATTGATGACAGCCATGACATGGCTTGAGACTGGAAAAACAGCAGCGGTATTGCTTGGAACGGCTGACGCTTTTTGCGATGTTTTGGGATATTGTATCCACCGTATTTCAAACAGCAAGGCAAATCAAAGGTATAGTTTTGGAGAAGGGTCAGCTTTTTTTTTGCTTACAAGGGATGAAGAAAAACCCAGATATGGATATTTTGAAGATGTCTGTATTGGAAATTATAACCATTCAGAACTTAAGATTCCCAAAGATGCCCTGCTGGTTTTATCTCCTTCGTCCATTGCTGCCTGCAATGACAGGTTTATGAAGTATTTAAAAGCCAGCATGGGCCGGTCGCTTTTTAGAAACCAGTTGTTTTCACCAACAGATTGCGGCATGGATGCCGTTTTCTCAACAAAACTTTCTAGAAAAATATGTTATGTGAAAATCGGTCGGGATGGGGAGTATGGAAAAATGCTCATCACACCGAATTTGAAATGAATATAGTTGCCATGTCTAATTTTTTTTTGACCTCTCCAGTTCAGAATTAAGTGAATTTTTAAGTCCTCCTTGTTAATGCCGCTTGGGATAAAGTTTTATTCTTTGGTTGACAACCGAAACCATAATATTATAGAGGATAAAAGCCTTTGATATGAGGACCGCAAGGATGCTGGTCACCTATAGATAGAGCCATCACTGCGCTTCACACTGGGAAAAGATGAGAATTCTGGAGCTGCCTGGGAGGGTAATTAGGTGGTTCCTTTTGTGGTATTTGTCGGTCAGGAGAGAGGTTGCCTTGTTCTTCGCATTCTTACCCTCTCCAACGCGTGAAGAACTGAAGCAAGGTGTGTAAACGTATAGTTTATCATTTTTATCAAATAAAAGGAGAATGTCATGAGATATATGTTAGTTATGGTTTTCACTGCGGTCCTTTTTGTTTCAGGGTGTACCCACATGCATACTCCTAAGATGAGTCGATTTGACATGGTAAAAATCCCTGAGTTCTCAACCCAGAAGTCGGTCTCATTGATCAATGGACAGAGTGATACAGAACAGGTGCTTTTTGCTCAAAATATGGGTCACAAGTTCTATGCTGACTTAAATAAGTGGACCGACATTGCGATATCCATTACTGATCGGGAATTAACGAAGCGTGGTGGAAAAGTCTCAAATAGTGCTGAAAAATCAATGACTCTTGCTGTGCTATCAACAAAAGTAACCACCGGAGGCTGGGGGTTCCGGGGATATCTCCATCTCCACGTGAAGACAGGTAATGATTATGAGAAGACGTTTGAAGTAGAAGTCCCTTCCGGATATTTATATAATGCCGCCGATGGCGCTCTTGCCAGGGCTGTTGTTTTTATGCTCAGTGATGCGAACATTATTTCCTATTTGTGCGAATAGGGGGATGTAGGTTAATGGCGGTTGTTTCAGACAGACAGAAGTGGATATTTCAAAAAAAAGAGATGCTGTGTTTATTGATATCAGCCCTGGTAATTTTTTGTTACCCAATCCTCTTGTTTGCCCAAAGCGATGAAGGATACATTCCTGCCCGATCCGGAATTTCCCTGAACGCCGGGTATACCTATGATCCTTCGGATGGGGCCTTTTTTTCACAGATATCTTTGTTCAGGCTGTATGATTATGAAGAGATCTGGAAGCATAAAGCACCGGATAACCTCAGGTTTAAAGTGGAAGGTTCAGTGGGCAGTGCTTTGCTTGATGATGGTGACGTGAAGGTTATCGCAAATACAGGGATGCTGGCTTTGATATATCTGGACAGGTTTGAGACAAACCGGATCAAACCGTATCTTGAAGCCGGGATAGGTGTTATATATACCGATTACCGCGTTAAAGGTCAGGGGTATCGAATTAATTTTAATCCCCAGGCGGGAATCGGTATTGAATTCAAAGGAGAAAAAAACCAGAATCGATTTATCTCGTTTAGAATGCATCATATTTCCAACGCAGGGATTGGTTCATCGAACAGGGGACAGAATACTATTGTATTCGCAATTGGTCAGTATTTTTAAAATTGGATTGATTAAGAATTATATGCTGGATTTTTTACAGGGAGTATCGTTTTTTTGATGAACAAAATTATAGAGATCGTAAATCAGGTGCTGGAAGAAGAATTTGAAATTGATGCAGACCTCTTAAAGCCGGAATCATTGTTATATGAAGATATCGGCCTTGACAGCCTGGATGCTGTCGATCTCATTGTGATGGTTGACAAGCAGCTGGGTGTAAGGATTGATGAAGAGCAGGCAAGATCCATAAGGACCTTGGAAGATGTCTATAATACGATTGATGAGTTGTTAAAAGAAAAGCAATAATTTTTTTTGATATTCATTTTTCAGTAATGACCATGTTTATTTTTCCTGCAATTGTATCACCCACCCGCAGAATGGCTCTTACATTGAACCGGCTGTTTTCTTCTTTGTTTGCCGTGATATCGATACAGACAGTTTCTCCCGGATGTATCAGATTGGAAAATTTGGTTTTTTTGACTGACTTGATATAAAAACCGGTATCAAAGGTTTTTTCCATTGCATACTTAACCATTTCAACCTGAAAAATACCCGGTAAAATCGGATTCCCCGGAAAGTGACCGTTAAAAAGATCAAGTTCTTTTTTAAAACAAAAAACCGCTGAAATATGTTGGGAAGTTTTTTTCAAAACAGATATTTCTGAAGTTTTTAAATCATTATATAAACTCATTGTTAAACCATGTTCTCCCTGTTGGGGGTTGTTAAATTCCACTTATCCATCATTCCATAAAGTACTGGACAGTAATCTGTAACGTGTAGTTCATTTTTGTGTCTCTAACAAAAATAATTTCAGGATAAAGATTATTATGGGCGCTGCCGTATTTTAAATTAACGGCATAAATGCAGCGCCGGTTTTTCAGATGTCTGATTTCAGCCAGCTGGTAGTACTCAGGCGAGTTGATTTTTTTATAGATCAATTCGTGGGTTATCTGACCTTGTTTTTCAGATAAGATAAGAGCGCCATGCTGATCAGAAAAAAGAGTTGGTGATGAAAAGGGTTCCTTAAGGTAAATCGTTTCAAGATCTCTTAATACGGAAGTTTCCAGCCATTTTTTTTTAATCATATTTGCAGTAATTCGGATGGATGTTTCAACATTTTTAATAAAATGAACATCAAAAATAATTCCGCCAAGATCGTTTTGCGCAATTAAATTAATTTCCCGGTTTGGCCTGTCAACAGACAGATATCCGTTCAAGACATAATTTTTTCCTGAAAGGGTAAGGATTACGCGATGAATTGCTTTGAATCGGTCTGGATATAAATCAATGATGCTGTCATTGATATCATTTTTAAGTTTTAGATCTGTTGTCTTAATGTGCCTAGTTTTGTACAGGCCGCATCCTGACCCTATGATAATTGAAACAGCACAGCATAAAACAAAAAAGAAGTTTTTTTTATAACATATGGAAAATAGAGGGGTTACCATTGTGAAACAGGGCTTGGTTTGTCGTTGCTTCCATCAAAGACGGTATCCGGAATTTCTTTATTGATGTCATCATTGTGAAATCGTATTTTTGTGAAATTATTTTTTGTTTCATTGATGATAATATATTCCAGCCCGTTCATTTCACTGTTTAACCCCAACTCAAATGAGCTGATAAATTTTTTGAATTCATCGGCTTTCGGCGTAAGTAAAACCGTTATGTTTTTGTTTTTAAATACACTGATTTTATAAAGGTCAGGATTTTTAAATCTGCCTTTTAACCAGGAAGTGATATTCTCCATAATTAAAAGCAT
Organism: Pseudomonadota bacterium; assembly: GCA_018821715.1. GTDB lineage: Bacteria > Desulfobacterota > Desulfobacteria > Desulfobacterales > Desulfobacteraceae > Desulfobacula. The sequence continues at coordinate 4,922 of JAHJLN010000329.1, forward strand.
CATTTCTTTATCCCCGGTCTCCAGCTTTTGCCACCTGCCGTTAAAAAATTCATATTTAAAAACTTGATTGCCATTTACAATCAAGGATGATTTGAAGGGTTCTAAAAATTCCAGCCGTAATTTATCCGGGGATTTAAAAACACAAAATCCAGTGGAAATGACGGTTTCTGAAAACAAGGCAATATTTTTTTCCTGGGTTAAAAGGGTTCTTAACGTCTTAATTTTAGAAAAATTTTTTTCGATAGTTTCCAGGAGCAGGCTTAATTGGTTATCGGAAACTGGGGGTGACGTTATTGCAAACAGGGGTGTAACTGCAAATAAAATCACAGATGTCAGAATAAGAAAAATAGCAGTGATTTTGGCTATCATGGATTATACAACCTCTTTTTCAGGATTGAAAACTTTTATATTTCCTGACGCCACTATCTTGTCTTGCAGTCGGATTTCTCCCTTGAATAGTTTAAATGCGCCTATTCTGTCAGTTTTTGAAATGACAATATCAATTTTTGATTTTTCCACTACCGGATGATAAAAATCAAATGAGTCCACACTAACCAGCATGCCGATGCCGGCAGCTTTCTCCTTTTTTAATAATGATTGATAACCGTAATGGGCAGCAACTGTTTGGGCAACGCATTCAATAAGAATGCTGTCAATGACAATCCCATCTTTACAGCCATAGTCGCCTTCTTGAAAAGTTTTTTCTGAAAATCCATTGTCATTGTCTATTTTCTGGTAACCGTCTATCATGAGCATCGGATTTCTGTGAGGAATAATTTGAGTTATGTTTTTAAAAATAATTTTTCCTATCAAGTTTTATTCAGCACCTCAAAAAAAAGGGCCGGGTTCCTTTGCTGATAATAACTCAAGTCCCGGTTTCACACCCTTGCCTGATTAACACGAAGTTATTTTTTCCCATACTAATTGTCAAGCAGAAACAAAATATTCATAGGAATGAATTCTAATGAATAGGGGACCCTATTTTTAAAAAGGGCAACATGCCTGAAAATATGAAAATCACAAGCATCCCCAACCCGATGCACAGTGTTAAGACCGTAAGCGAAAGAAGTTGTCTATCAGGGAGGGAGGTCCTCTTTTTTTTAAATTTTAAATGAATGAAAAATAAAAAGGTGCTCCAGGCAGCAGGAATAATAAAAGAAAGCATGCGATGTTTTAGCACAACCAGAGTCGGCAACGGCAATGTAACGCCTTGATCTGCATATTGGACAAAATGATTATAAGCAGGCGTTATGCTAAGAATACTGGCAAACCAAAACAAGAAAATCAATAAAATATTACCCCAGAAAGATACTTTCAACATAAAAAACCATCTCTTTCAATACCCGACATTTTTTGACATCAGGCCGTTAATGTTTACCAGGCTTAAAGGGTATTGTCATTGAAGCCGGGCCAGGTTTTTTTTCGCTGTTTCATCCCCTTGATCAGCTGCTTTTTTATACCATTCTTTTGCCTTGGCCAGACTTTTTTTCACCCCGCGACCATTTTCATACATTTGGCCCAGGCTGTTCTGGGCAACGGCATGACCCTGGTCTGCCGCTTTTGCATACCATGTCACGGCTTCAGTATGATTTACCGCCACTCCTTTTCCGGTCTCGTACATCCAGCCCAGATAATCCTGGGCAGATGCATGGCCTTTTTCAGCGGCATCACGAAAATAATTCATGGCGGTTTTATCGTTTTGGGATATCCCGTCCTGGCCTTTGAGAAATTTGACACCCAGTATATACTGTGCATGGGTGTTCCCGTTTTTTGCGCCTTCCAGATACCACAGCAAAGATTTTCCCGGATCTGTTGATGTACCCAGGCCTTTTTCATACATATACCCCAGGAAATCCTGAGCAGTGGCGAAGCCTTGCTCGGCAGCCTTGTGGAACCAGGTTAAAGCGGATTTATAATCCACCGCCCTGCTTCCTGTGCCGTAGAAATAGATAACCCCCAGGTAATGCTGCGCCCTGGTATTTCCTTTTTGCGATAGCGCTTGAATAAATGCAAAACTTGCGTCATCCTTCCCGTTTTTCAACTTTGAGTAGGCCTGAGCAATTTTTTGATTGGTTTCGGCCGGATTTAGATCCATTGTGTTTTCCATGGCCTTGTTTTTATCGAATCCCAGCTTGATCGCAGCCTCATACAAGGTTTTCGCCGTTTCAGGGTCTTTGGCAACCCCCCTGCCGGTGTCATACAAATATCCCAGCAGATGGACGGCTTCAGGATAGCCCTGGCACTGGACGGCTGAACTCTGGATATGCACAAATGCCTTATAGGATTCTTTTTTCATTCCTTTACCGTCCAACGCCATTTTTCCCATTCGGTAACCTGCCTCAAGTGACCCTTTTTTGATGGCTTTCTCATACCACTGGACCGCTTTCGGGTAATCTGTGGCAAGTCCTGCCAGTCCGAATTCATGGTATACGCCCAGCATATAAAACAGGTCCTTGTCCCCGATAGCTATGCGTGCGCCCTGGTTGAAATAATCCAGTGCTTTTTTATAATCCATGTCTTTTCCTGCACCATCATGATACATAAGGCCCATGGCATAAAATCCTTTGGGATCATTACTTTTGATAAGTTCTTGAGCTGTTTGTTCATATCGCCACCAGTCCTTGTTTTTTTTTGCAGTTTCAAGGGCTTCTTCAGTGAGTTTATAAATCTCGGATTTGGGTGGCCAGACCGTTTTTTGGATTTTGATAAAGGCCGGTTGACTGTCTTTCGGGGCAAGGTCAAAGGCGCTTTCTCCATCTTCATTTTTTAATCTTGGATTGGCGCCGTTTTTGATCAGGAGTTCAAAAAACCAGGCATCCCCTTTTTTTGCAGCCAGGTGCAGGGGCGTCTCTCCATTTTTATCCTGCCAGTTGACATCTGCACCAATACCGATCAGATAGGGAATGATTTCCCTGCGGTCTCCTTTTGATTCTTCATAGGCAAGCTGCAGGGTGCCGAACGGCATCCCCCACGGTATATCATTGGGATCCGCCCCTTTTTCATGGAACTTTTTTGCAAGATCAAGATAGCCTTTATAAACCGCCATTAAAAAAGGTGTCCGCCCTTCATCTCCTTTTGTAAGGGGATCTGCACCGTGTTTTAACAGGAGTTCGGCCATTTTAAGATTCCCATCTTCCAGGGCGCGGATAAGCAGTTCTCCTTTGTCTTTTAGGTTGCTGCCCAGATCAAATCCAATGGCATCCAGTGCCAGAAGCGTATTCATATCATTGTCTTTAACAGTCTCAATGATTTTTTCCCGGAAATAGTCCCGTGCTTTTTGTTTTCCCCATTCAATATCCGTGAGCGCTTTTTCAATCAGGGCCATTTCATTTAATTCAGAGTCGGACGGCTTTTTTTTTCTTTCCAGTTTTTCTTTTTTTGTGATCCTGATTTCATCCAGGGCGGTGTTGCCTGCAGCACTTTTTATTGAAGGGTCGGCACCGGCAAGGAGCAAAAAAAAGACCAGGTCTTCATGGATATTTCCCGAAGCAATGATTAACGGCGTCACACCATGATAGAAGACGGGCAGACGGTCCGTGTTTTTGGTCCTGGCGTTCATATCGGCACCGGCAGCAATGAGCAGTGCACAAATATCCCATGGCGCAAATGACTCTGCTGCAATATGAAGCGGAGTGATACCTGTTAAAACGGACTGCTTCGGCAAAATGCCTTTATCCAACAGCAGGGTTACCATTTCCGGCCACCGGCTTTGAACCGCATACCCCAATGCAGAGATTCCTTTTTTGTCTTCAATTAATGGGTCTGCACCCAGGGCGAGCAACAGTTCAACTGTTTTTTCGCGGTTTTTTTTGGCCGCCATGCACAGGGCAGTGGAACCGGCTTCGAATTCACCTTTTTCCGAATGAATCCGGTAATTGATACCAGCACCTTTTTCAACCAGGAGTCGAACAATAATATCATGTCCCTTTAATGCAGCAAGCCCTAAGGCTGTTCTCCCTTCAGCATCCTCAAGATTGGGATCGGCACCGGATTTCAAGAGTTCGGCCACAACGTCCCTGTGATTGCCGAGGGTTGCCAGGGCCAGGGCAAAGGCACCCGTATCCCTGGCGGCATTCAGGTTTGCTCCGTTTCGAATTGCCTGTCTGAGATCGTTCAGGCTGCCTTTTTCTGCGGCATCCATCAAGGCAGTGTCAAAGGGGCCTTTGACAGGATCCGGTCTCGCAATGGAATCTTTTTTAATATCAGCCGGACGGGGATTGGGTGCCTGAATAACAGCCTTGACACCTTCCTTTGCATCCCCTGTGGCATCGACTTTTATGGCTGAAATAATTGGGAAATCCACTTTTGTTACTTTCCAGGTGCCGATACTCATCTGTCCGAGCACGGCATGTTCAAGAAAAAGGGTTGCTGTATCACCGATGGCCGGCATGCTGTCACCGGTCAGCTGAATGGTAACCACGCTGCCTTTAACGAGTGTGACTGTGCCGGTCAGTTCAGCAGCAAGGCTGTTCACGGTAAAAAGCAGGGGGATAAAAAATATGAGCAGCAGAATACGAAATCTTGCGCATGAATTAGTTTTAATTGTTTTTTTCACAGTGTTTCCTTTTTTTTCCCGGTTTACCAGCAAGGCAATTTTGATCTGATATCATAAAGGCCCCGGGTTTTAAGGTGTTGATGCACTTTCTTTGCAAAATCCAGGTAATCTTTGTTTTTGTCAACACCTCTCACCACGATCAGCATCCGTGTGTCAGGGGTTGCCCAGGTCCATGTCCGTCTGTCCGGATTGGCGTATACCGGCATGCCGTCAAGCGATTGAATCTCCCCTTTATAGCTTTTGACTTTTTTTATAAAAGCAGCCGCATCATATTCAGCAGCAGACGGATCAACATCATTAAAGTAAAAACCCAAACTAATGGCCTCCTCGGTTTGATAATCTTTGGGAGTGGTCTTGTATTGGACTTGAACATGTATCGCAGTTACCGTGCGCGTGCTGTTTTTATGGGTTCTGTAAAGCACCTGCATTTTCCACGGATCCTGGCTGCGTTCCCCGTAAATGGAGGTGAAAATCGGCGTGAAAAGGTGTTTAAATGCCGATTTTGTCTCATCTGCCGTTCTGTCCCGGGTTGCCTTATCAATCGGCATGCCGGGGTTTTTTATCCTTTCACAGGCAGTTGCGGACAACTGGATTTCATTGGGCTCTGTATTGTTTTCCGTCGGGGGTGTTGTTTTGCTGCCGGTATTGACAGGAATTGACGGCTTAACAGGCTCTTGGGTTTTAGCCGGGTGTTTCACAACTGCCGGCAATGGAGTCGGTTCTGCCTTTTTATCGCATCCGCTTTTGTCATTCCTCAAAACATAACCTGTTTTGCACCTGCAGCCGGTCGTATTGGTTTTTTCGTTCCAGAACGCTTCGGTGCCGGGATACTTCAGGCAATCCGTTGCCGCCACCCATTGTTCTTTGGTTTTGCTGTAAATTGTGACGGTGACATAGTCTCCTTCCCGGACCGCACTGTTTTTCGGCAGCGACTGTTTATAGATGGTATTCACCTGGAGGGTGGCGGAAGCGGGAATTCCGGAATTCGCATAGATGCGGACCTTGTTCGCCTCCAGGATTTTTTTGGCTTTTTCCACCGTAAGTCCGGTCAGATCCGGCATGGACCCTTCCCACACATATTTATCATAATAAGTTAACTTGATTTTGGATCTTGGAGAGACGGTTTTACCGGCTGCAGGGTCTTGGGCCGTGACCAGGCCTTCATCTTGCTTTGTCGATGCCGCATCACCTGGAGAGGAATAAACCTCCAGACCCAGTTTTTCCAGTTCCAGTTCAGCCTGGGAAATTTTGAGCCCTAAAAGCAGCGGCATTTCTACCCTTTCCTTGTAGGGACCAAAACTGATCAGGGTGATGGTCGATCCTTTGGGCACAGCCATGTCGACCTTGGGATCGGTGCCCATGGCTTTGAACGCCGTGTCGGGATCAGGCGAATTCCCCCGGGTTTTCAAGCTGACGTTAAAGCCTGCATCCTGGAGCCGTTTCCTGGCTTCAACAGTGGTTAAACCCGCAACAGCCGGAATTTTAACGGTTGGTGCGTAATCAACAAAAACGGTTATTTCAACGGTTTCCCCTTTTTTTTGAACCGTCCCGGGTTGAGGACGTGTATGGGTAACGGTAAAGGCTTGCTCATGGGTCGGGGCAGGTTTGCCTGCCAGCAGCGTTACCTTGAATCCTTTGTCGATTAATGTTGCCTTTGCTTCACTGGCTTTTTTCCCGATCAGGTTTGGAATGATCAGGCCCGCTTCAGGCGGCGGTTCGTTTGGGGAGTGTTGATCATCCCCGGCCCTATAGCGGCCTTTGCAGTGCTCAATGGACAGATTTTTGAGTTTGGCGATCACATACTCTTCCAGGGTGCAATGGTTTACCGAATCCAGGCGACGCTTGTATTTCCACAGAAAAACCGGGTCAAACTGCCCGCTTTCATGGCGGGATTCAGCGGTAAAACCTTTCCCCTGACCAATGGCAACCCCCTGGTTTGAAAAATGAAAGTTATTTCCGTGGGTGGCATTGGAGGGAGGCTCGGCCACGCTTATCCATTCTTTAATGAGCTGTGCAACTTTTGGATGAGCTGGATTCAGGCTTTTGGGTGCATCCGGATCAAGGCCGGGTCCCTCTTTATCACCCGTGTTTTTCCGGGTTCCGAAAGCCAGGGGCACAGGACCTGCATATGCTCCCGGTGTCGTTCCGTAAATCGCATACCCCATCAGGGGGGCACCCACAAACCGGCTGCGTCTGTCCTTGGCCTCCTTCCACATGGCAAGATTGAAGGCCACCGGCATGAGAAACAGGTTGCCTGACCGGATAGTTTTTCCGAAATTCTTTTTTTCAAGTTGAATCTTCACCTTTAGCGTGAGGTCGGCATCCGGCCCCCTGACATAATAGGGGATCGGATCAGTGGAATCAAAGGGCTGCGACGGGTTGGGGTGGTCAAAAAAAAGATTTTCGGAAAAGGAGAAGACCCCTGGACTTCTGGTATAGTCAGCCATAAAGACTGCCGGGTCTTTCTTTGGTGTGTAAAACCCGGGGAATGAGACATCAAATGCAGCTTCATCAATATTTTCGCAATACTTGAACTGGGCTTTGCCTGCTGTCCTGGAAACGATCTCTACCATCAGATCAAAGGGAATGCCCTTTTCCCCACCCGGTTCCCGGAGCGATTGCATCAGGTCTATCTGTTCCGGGAAGGCAATTTTGATCTGGCTGCTGCTTTTTTCTAAAATTGTTTTTTGCCTATCTGCACAATTTTTACGGTGCCATGATCCTGTGACGGTCATATCCACCAGCGGGTCTGAAAATTTTATTTTCGAGGGAGCCATTTCAAGGTTGATCTCGCCGGTAAAATCGATATGGGGGTTTCGTTTCACTGCGGCAAAAGGTTCCACCACAAAGCCTTGAAAATAGACCACAGGCGGCAGAACGTCAAAGGAGGCAACCAACTGCCAGTCTCCCTCAAATTCCGGGGTGGTTTCAGCTCCAAAAAGGCTGGTGAAGGCTTGATCCTTTTTTACGGTTGTCCGGACTTCAATGGCGTGGTGTCCCGCCCGGGCTGTAAAAATGTTTAATAATGGGGGTTCCTCCTTTTTGTAATGGATATGGCTTTTTAACTCTTTATTATCGGGTCCGACAATTCTGAATTCAAACGCCATATTTTCTTCAGTGCCGGGTTCGACCTGAACCGTATAAGATTCTCCCGCATATATGGGAGTATCCTTTTTACAGGGGGTGTCGGTTTTTTCACTGTCCGGGCAGACAGTTGCTAAAAATGGACTGATGGCAGGCTCGTTTTGGGTTACCGGTCCCTGGAAGGGCAGAACAAGAGTTCTCCTGGCAGGGACAAGGGATGGGTCCGGGCTTTCAACCCACAGAACAAGATTTTCTTTTTGATTCTTTTCAACAGTTTTTGTGACAAATGACAAGGTGGCCGCTTTTTGGGTTTCACCCGGTGAAAAGCGGATTTCATTTCCATTGATCCATTTTATGTCTGTCATAAATGACGGGTGCTGTTTTGTGGAAAGGGTAAATGTTGCAGCCGTATCATTGTTTCCCCATCGGACAATGATCAGCTCCACCTGCTGCTCTATTCCTGTCCGGTCCAGCTGAATGGTTTGGGTAAACAAAGCGTCGGCCATAAAATCTGTGGCATAGGAATCGTCTTTGCGCTTATCCTGGGCAAAGACAGGGTTCCCCAAAAAGGTGAGAAAAAAACACAAGGGCAGCAAAAGACTGAAAAGGAGTCGGGATTTTTTTTCCATTATTCCTCCCCTTTTTTCGGCTGGTTGTCCACCCCTTTGAGCAGCTCGGCCGCCAGGATGAAATGGTGGGCTTCTGAATTGGATGCATCCTGGATAAGGTTCTGGACGGCGGCATCACTGGGGCGATAGGTCTGGGCGTTTGACCCGAAGGCTTCCCTGGCAATTCTGGAAATCGTCAACCGGGTGGTCACACCGGTTGGATCTTCCAGCGGCTGGGCTTTCACCAGGGAGTCCACCTGGTGTTCATATCGCTGGGTAAGGACGCGAAGCTGCCGGGTTCCCTCAATTCGCTTTTTAATCAGATCACTCTGGGATTTTTCGCTTAACAACACTTTTTTTTGCTTGTCTCCCTGCTGGATCATCATGACTTTTGAGACCATCATGGCTTCGGATCCCAGGGTGTCCCGAAGATGCCGGGCCTTGGCTATGGAGGCCTGTCGCATCTGGTCTGCTGCGGCACTTCTTTTTTGTGCATTGCTGCCGGTTCGGCTCAACTCCATGGTCTCGTCATGGTGAACCTGGGCCATGCGGGCCATGATATCCGGCAGGAGCTGTTCCATGCGGGCAACCATTTTTATGCCTTTTTCTATTCCATCAGAACCATGGCCGATCACATCAAAGGGCGATGGGTTGTCCCCTTTCATTTTCATCAATGCCATGTCCCTGACCATTTCAAGATCACCGGGCTGGTTAAACAGGGTGGGATGCCCTTCATTGATCAGAGTCTCTACATCTTTAAAGATCTGCCAGTGATAACTTGCATCCTGCCTGGATTCATTTTTATGCTGAATTCTGTCGTGATACAGGTCATTTCCTTTGTCATGGCTGATCACATAGGCATCGATCAGGCGGATATAATATTTTGTTTTTTTCAGGACAGATTCCAGGACCTTCTTCTTGGCAGCCGGATCTTTCATGGCAGCGATTGCTTTGGATTCATATTTGGGGTTGGTTAAAAAATCCATATACCGGACCATGTCAACGCCCAGGCCGTAGGCTTCCCCTTTTTTGATCCTGACCCAGGACCCCAGGTCCGCCATTGTTCCCCACAGTTTTTTCCCACTGTACAGCACGTTGTTGATAAACCATTTCCCGCCTGCTTCCGAATAAAACCGGGTGGGATCATTCATCTTGATCACCACGTCTTTAATGATGTTGGCAATGCTTTCTCTGGCTGAATCAAATCGTCCCACGGGCTGGATAAAGGCTTCCGTATCCAGGGGGCTGTAGCCTTTTGACTCTTTCGTGGCCAGGGGATATCCATTGTCCCTGAAAAATTTTTCAAGATCTTTTTTTATCCGGACCCCGTCTGCATTGTCATGGGTCAGGACGGTAAAATCAATATCCCCGAATATTCCCTGGTACTCAGGATTGCCTTCTGCCGCCCCTCCCTGCATAATGACCCTGATCTTGTCTCTGTGCGGGTAATCTTCTAAAAATTGGGCCAGGCCCTTTTTAATGAGTTTTATTCTTTTTTCATCGATCTTTGCAGCAACTGCATCCACCTCGTTGAGCTGGGTTTCGTAATCCAGTTTTGCTGCTGAATCATCGGCCGCTTTGAGTTTTGCCGTCAGGCTGCTTTTTGTTTTGCTCAACCCCTCCCGGATGAGATAAATGTCAAGCCCTTCTTTGAGCAGATGGTCGTAGGCGCCTGTGGGATTGTCGATATCCACCAGCTGTTTTAAATCACCCACATCCGGAACTTCGGAGTTCATTTTTTGTTTTAGGCCGGCAAGCGTGAAAATCTGCGCTGCCGCATCCATATTTTTTTCGGTTCTGTTTTTCGGGTCTATTAATTTGCTTCTGATAATGGTTTTGGCGATTTCTGCAGCCTGATGGCTTTCGATATCATTTTTAGCAGCCACTTTAAGATCCATTTCCAGTTCCATGATATCCTGGATTCCGTCCATCAGTCTTTTATACTGCAGCACATCTTTGTCCACGGCAGCATTCCGGGCGGTTTCCAATGTCTTTTTTTTTAATCTGTCAACCTGATCCCAGTCCTTTTGGGCAACCGCATGGAGCATGGCTTCAATATCCGCATTGTTTTCGTCCATTTTGGTGATGACCTTTTGTTCCACTTCGGTCACCCTGTTCAGTCTTTCCAGTACATCCCGGCTGAAGGCGTGCTGTTCTATTGTCGGAGCAGCCGACAGGAGTGAATTCTCGCCCGGTTTGACCGACGCCCCGACAGTTTCAGGAAGTTCGGGTGACATCAGTTGTGATCCAATATCTTTGGCATAGGATAAATACTGGGTTAATGAGCCTTCCCACTGATCATCATGCCCCAGGGCAAAAGTGATCGAATGTGACATTACAGAGATGGCGGCATCTGATGCAGATCCTTTGACGACAGTCCACAGTCCATTGTCTTTAAATGTTCCGTGCCATGGATTCAAGGCGCCCAGAACCAGTTCACTCAGTGCTTTTTTATCAAGGACAAATGCGGCCATTCCATTGGGGATGGTCTGGTTCAGATAAAAGGTGTATCCCGGCTTTGCCAGGGTATTTGCGGCAATGGAACGGCCGATGCCCTGGGTGATATAGAGAAAGGCGATGTCTTTGGCCATATTCTGGGTAAAGGCATTCAACTCGGATAACCTGGATTCCCGGATAAATTGATGCACATGACCGGAAAGGTCCACCCGGTCTGCTATGCCTTGCGCATTCCGCCTCATGTTTTCCAGGATCTCCAGGTTTTTCAGCTCCTGTGCCGCTGCAAGATAATTGACGGTCAGGGCATGATACTCGGTTTTAAGGGAGGACATCCGGACAGCCAGGTCTGTGGATGAAACCTCAAAGTCCTTGTCTATGGAAATCAGTTTGACTTTTTCTTTGCCGGTCAACTGAATGGTCCCAGGATCGCTTTGGTGTGCGGCGTTAAAGATTTTAACGCGTTCCTGGTGGCTGTTCCGGATATTTAAGAGGGCATTGATATATTCCGGGCAGTCAAGCTGGAGGGCCAGGTGCAGCTTATATATATCCGGGTGCTGCCGGGCCAGTGCTGAAAAGCTGTAACCGCTTTCAGCCAGGCCGGAAAGCAGTTTGTCAAAATAAAGCTGCAATGCCAGCAGCTTGTTCAGGTATCCATCCTGGTCTGTCTCATTACCGGCTTCAAAATCCCAGTAGGTCTTTAAGGCGGCATAGCTGTCTTTTAGGGTTGACAGGCCGGCAGCAGTATTTCTCCCCCATTGTGAGTCACCGACATAGTATATGAGATCCTTTCCATAGTCGATGAAACTCTGGTAGATGATATTACTGTCCTCTGGTGTTACATCATGGTAGTGCTTGATTTTATCTATTGTATCCCGGCTTAAGGGCAGGTCCATGAGGGGGGCGGGAATCGGGATGCCCCTGCTCAGAAAAATCCGGTGAAGGGCATTCCTTGCATTGGCAGCCAAAGAGAACCGTGCCGTATGCATCATCAGGGAAGTGAGCTGTTTATTGCTCTCGCACAAAGGTTCCAGTATCCAGCCCAGTCCGCCACCGGTTCCCTCGATAAAGCCTGAATCTTCAAGGAGTTGTTTTATTCTGCCGGGAGCCTGGCCGGCCACCCGGGAGCCTGACGGCTGTCCCGTAATGATGAACCGGCTCAATGCCTGGCCCTGGGTAAAGGCATCGGGCAGGTTTGGATCAAACGTCTTTTCAAGGGCTTCCAATACCCGTATGGACTGGTTGATATCTCCTGATTTTTCTTCATAGGTCATAAAGGCTTTTTCAACACTTGTTTTAATGGTTGTTTCAGCCGGTAAAAGCTTTTTCATGAAATCGGCAATCGTGGTTGTCATCACTGAAAACCATGAGCCTGCCATTTCAACTCCTGCCGATAGGACGGAAAGGCCTATATTTATAGGGTTCTTAAAAAACGTGGTGGTCCAGGAATCATAACCCAATACCTCAGGGGTGCTGAATATTTTTTTTGCGGCGTTGACACCTGATGTACCCAGACTGGTAAGTCCGTTGGTGAGCCCTGAAGAAAAATTCAGCTGGGCCATGAACGCATCTTCTGCCGGGATCTGCATTAAATACAGGTAGTTTAATGCGGATTTCACCCTGATCCCGGCAAGCTCGATGCGTGCACGCCGGGCATTGGCATCTTTTGGAAATCCGTCGGAAGGCCCCACGGCCGTGCCGTATTTTTTCTGGGCCGCCATGAGCGCAGGGTGAAGATGCTTGCTGTATATGTATCTTTCCCGTGATTGCATCAGCTGCCGCAGGATATGGGTGGCCAGGGATGCTTCTGTAGCCATCCAGGTGTGTTCCCGGCTGTACCCGGACCATTTGGCAATAGCGGATGCATATTCCGACGCTTTTTCAATGGAAATGGGTTTGTCCTTGATAAAATCGAGAATATCCAGGTAGGAATACCGGTCGGTTCTGCTCATTCCCTCAAAGGCTTTTTGTCGGTGTTCATGCAGGCATTTCAACCGGGCTGATAATTTTTCAATGAGTGCCGCCTGGTCTTTTTCATCCAGGGCGCTGCTGTACATCGATGTGATATCATAATAGGATTTTGCCGTTGACCGTATCAGGGAATCCTGGTCCATCATCTTTCTCAGGTACCAGGACCATACATAATTGGCATATAAAAAATTTTTTTCGGCAAGGATTACATCGCCTCCGCCCAGGGTTTTTGCCCGGTAATAGGCATACCCGGCCAGGAGAAAGTCTTCAAGACTCTTTGCAAGATCGACACGCATGGGTTCTGCCGCCTTGAGAAGGTCCATGTGTTTGCGTCGCAGGGCCTGGAGGGTGACAAGGTCCTCTTTTTGAATATGATCTGCATATTCTGTATGATAAACCAGGTCAAGTTCCTTGCAGGGAAGTATGATTTTCGGCAGTTCGGCAAAATGGGTGGTAATGGATGCGACCATGGGAGCAGAGCTTGCCAAAAGGGAGGTGGGAATAAGCAGGGAAATTGAAAGCAGAAGATAAACCCAACTATCATTAAAGCAAGTTCGCACTTGTTTTACTTGGTTCGTCATATCAAGAGATCTCCAAATATGGTAAAAAAAATTTAGAATACAAAAATACTTTATTGAATACAAGGATCAAATAAATACCAAAAATTATTTCAACCTTTGATTTTAATTCATTAATCTTGTTTACAGGGAGAAGCGGTTGTTCTGGTCTTCTTAAGCTTTTTTTATGTTTAATTTGACACTGGACGTAATGGTCAAGATTCTTTCGCCCTTTTTACAAGTAAATCAGCGCAATTTTTTATATTATCCGGGGTATAAAGGGTGAATTCATCTTTATAGCTTTGTTCAAAAATATCCCTGGCAAGGGCCTCATCAGAGAGGGATGAGGTGTTTATTCTTCTGATGGTGTTAAGCGTAATGTCAATGGATTCTTGAATGCCGCGGGTTGCAGCTTCCCCGATCAAAGGACCCTGATGGGCAGGGCAGACAATTGAAGGGTTGAATTCTTTAATAAAATTTAAGGTTGAAAGATATGATTCAGTATGGGTGAAAAACAGGGGAAGATAGCCCCGGCCGGGAAAATGAAATCCAATGCTGTCCGAGCAAAACAAGATTTTTTGTTGGGGCAGCACCCCCATAAGATTTCCAGGGGAGTGTCCTTCCACTTTGATCAGATCCAATATAATTCCCCCAAGATCGATTGATTTTTTGGTATCAATGGCAAGGGATTCTTCAAGATCCGGAATGTTTTCCAAAGGAGGTCTGCCGGGCTTGATGTTGAAACGGGTCAAAGCATTTGACATGAAGTTGTCCTCTTTTAACAACAAAGGCCCGGCTTTGGGATGCCCGATGAATTTTTTTGCCCCTGCACCCACCATAATCCGGGCGTTTGGGTATTGTTTCGCAAGGCCTGGAAGCCCTGTGATATGGTCGGAATGGGGGTGGGAGGGTATGATAAAATCCGGCAGGATATCAAGATGCTCCAACTGGCTGATGACGGTATCAACACAGCCTGAGATACCCACTTCAAAAAGGGCGCTGTAGTTGTCACCAACAATCAGAAACAGGTTGAAAAAATAATTGCCCAATATATAAACAGGTTTATCAATCTGAATGGGAAATAAATTTTCGGGTATGTAATGATTTTTCATTAAGGTTCCTTTTTAAACAGTATGGATGTGTTCTCCTATCATATTCAGAAAGGTTGTTAAAGATAAAATTGTGTTTCGAAAACCAAATTAGAATCAGTTAAAGTACTGAAAATTGTTAAGAAAAACAGATATTAGGCTTGAAACCAGATTCCATTTAATATAGATACCATTATGTAAAATGTTTCCAAAAAGGAACCGGGATGACACAGAAAGCATTTGTAACAAAAAGCGGGAAAGCTAATTTTTCTTGTCCTGAATGCGGCAAGGTAAGACAAATGGATGTTTCCCAGTTCAACAACGTAAAAAAAGAGGTAAAACTCAAATGCACTTGTTCGTGCAAATACGTTTTTTCAATTACCCTTGAAAGACGGATACATATTAGAAAAAAGGTTGACTTAAAAGGCAATATTCTTCTTGGGAAAAAGAAATACCCTGTTACGATTGTGGATATCTCAAGGTTTGGGTTGAAAATCAGAGCTAATGGAATCTTGGATTTAAAGATTGAAGACAAGGTTGTCATTGAGTTTACTTTGGATGATGCCCAGGAGTCAACCGTATCAAAAGATGTTATTATTAAAACCATTAAACAGACCGATATCGGGGTTGCGTTTTCATCCCTTGATCATTATGACAAGCTTGGCACCTATCTTTTATTTCATTTCTCCTGAAAGAAAGGCCTTAGGCTTATTTTGCAGGACCCCCGATATTGTAATGGGAGCCAACTCTTTTTATAGAATCCTCAATCTGTAATTCAAGTTCTGCAAGTTTGATTTCTGAAAATCCGAAAAAGGCAGCTTCAGCTGTGACAGAGGTTGCAGCATCATTATTTTTTTCAATGGAAACGCCGATTTTGTTACAGGTTTTATTTACAAGTCTCAGGATAATCAGAGACACATTGGTGGTATCGAATTTCTCATCATGATGTTCTTTTGCCACCTGGCAGTATTTATCAGGTATATTCCATTTTTTTAACAGATTGTATCCTTGTTCAGCATGCTGGCCTTTGATGATCTCGTTTATAACAGCAGATGACGGCATAAAAGGGACATCTTTGGCGCTTTTAATTTTTTCAATCACAGTGATTAAAAACAGTTTGCCGATATCATGCATCAGGGAAGCAAAAAATACTTCCTGGGTGGTTTCTTCAAATCCTGCTTCTCTTGCGACCCATTGGCTGACCAGTGCACAGACAAGGGCATGCTGCCACAGGGCGTTCCGATAATTTTTAATAAATGTGTCATTTGTTTCGTAAAGCTTTTTTTGAGTCAGGATCAGTGCCATTCTCGTTATTTCATCCAATCCCATCCGGACGATGGCCTCCCGGATGGTCATCACTTTTGACAATCCCCTGAAAAAAGCGGAATTGGCAACTTTTAAAATCTGGCTGGACATGGCAGGGTCTGCAATGATCAGTTTTTCAATTTTGGAAATCTGAACCTCTTTTTTCTGGATTTCCTGTTGTATTCTCAGCGCTGTCTTATCAAAGGGCGGCAGTGTAACCTTGTCGGATTCAACATATTCTTCAATAATTTCTAGAAATGATCGATCAGTTTGCAATATTATCCTCCAAGCAGTCTTTTAACTTCAGCCAGCGGTCTGGGGGGCACAAGTCTGGGCAGGCATCTTAAGATTTCTTCAATGGTTGTAATTCCCTTTGAGGCTTTATATATGCCGCTTTCAAACAGGGTAACCAGTCCGGTACTGTTGATACTGATTTGTCTTAATTCATGGCTGGTGGCATTTTTCAGCACAGCATCCCTTACATGTTCATCCGGTAATAGCATTTCATGAACCGCTATCCTGCCGCTGTATCCGGAATGCCTGCAGTGACTGCACCCTTCTCCTTTGTAAAACGTTCCGCCGGACAGCTCGCCGCCATGATATCCCAATAATTTCATTTCTGTCGGCCCGGGGGTATATTTTTTTCTGCAATTGGGGCAGATTTTTCTTAACAGCCGCTGGGCCAGGACACAATTGATGGTGGATGAAATTAAAAAAGGTTCAACTTTCATGTTCACGAGTCTCACCAGCGCACCGATACTGTCCTCTGTATGAAAAGTGGACAAAACCTGGTGTCCTGTAAGTGCGGCCTGAACCGCCACATCGGCGGAAAAAAAGTCCCTGATTTCACCGATAACAATAATGTCAGGGTCCTGCCGGACAATATGGCGAAGGGTTTCTTCAAAGGTTAAATTCAATTTTTCATTAATAGAGCACTGGCCGATGCCGTCAATGACATATTCAACCGGGTCTTCTGCGGTGATAATGCTGATTTCGGGTGTGTTGAGAAAATCAATACAGCTGTATACGGTGGAGGTTTTTCCAGAGCCGGTCGGTCCTGTAACAATGGTGACCCCACTGGGGGCATTCAGCGCACGGGTAATAAAGCTGTCAAGCATTCTTGGCGGCATGCCGAGGTCTTCCACCCGCAGCAGCTTGTCCATTTTATTGATGATCCTGAAAACAATTTTTTCCCCGTGAACCGTGACATAGGTGGAAACCCTTAGATCAACCTTATACTCCCCAAACTGAAAATCAATCCGCCCGCCCTGATGCCGCCTTTTTTCCGCGATATCAAGCTGTGTCAAAATTTTAATCCGGCTGGCAATCAGTGGCATGATGTCTTTTGAATAGTCTTTGATATGGTGCAGGATTCCGTCAATCCTTAACCGTACCCGGAACCGGTCGTGCATGGGTTCGATGTGAATATCACTTGCCTTGGCGCGAATGGCGTTAATGATAATGGTGTTGACAATACCGACAATGGATTCATCGTCCATTGTCAATGGTTTCTTGTCCTTGTTCTGCTCCCGTATCATTTTTTGGATGGCAAAATCAATGGAGTCTTTTTTTGAAATGGCTATAACGATCTCTTTTTTGAAAATACCCCTGGCCGAATCAATGGTCGGCTTGTGAAGCGGGTCTGAAAAAGCTACCAGAATTTTTTCGCCCTCTTTTTTTATGGGGATAAACTTGTTTTGCATAAAAAGTTTATAGGGTACCTGCTGGAAAAGATCAGGATCAAGTTCCAGAAATTCGGGTTCCAGAAAGGGAAACCCCATCTGGAGGGACAGCATTTCAACCAGGCTTTTCTCATCAATGGCCCTGTTGTCGATAAGAATATCCCCAATCTTTTTTTTTCCTCCGCCTTCATACTGAATTCGCAAGGCGTCATCCAGATCTTTTCTTGTGATGTGCCCCAGCTCTACAAGGAGGGTTCCGACCTTGAGGCTGTCGCGGTTTGCCTTGATGGCCTGGGTGATCTTATCATCATTTACATATTCAAGTTCTTTTAATACTTCCAGCAACGGTTTGGGCGGCTGAAGCTTTTTTTGAATCCGTCTTGCATAATTAATATTTTCTTTGGTCAAGTGGTTTTCTTTGAGAAGGTAAAAAATAACTTTCCCAAGCTTTTCTTTTGCAGCACTGTTTTTTAAATCCGTGTCCCTATCCATTTATCGTCCCATTCCTATTGATTGGTTTCACCTTTTGATAAAACAACACAGTTTTATGCCTTATATACGTTGTGTTGATTCAAAGTGTCAAGGAAAAGCCTTTTCCCGGGCAGACCTAGTTTTAATAAACATCATCAGGGTCATCGCATGTAAAAAAAACAAAATTGACTGTGGATCATTTTATCTTTATCAACAAGACCCGGCCACTTCAGGGTGAGGGGGGTTCCGCTAAATCATAAGCAGTCGTCCTGACTGCTTATGAA
>JAHJLN010000330.1 GCA_018821715.1 Pseudomonadota bacterium
CAGTCCCATTGACGGGGTAATCACAAAAGCCCCTGCCAGGGACGACAGCACAATCAATGCCCAGTCAAAGACAAAGAGCATGGCAATGGCTCCGGCCAGGCCGCCAGCCAGAAGGACCAGCCAGGAAAGATTGCCGCCATGGACACCCAGCAGTTGAAACAGGTCTGTGACGACCAGTCCGCCGATCATGAATCCAATCAGGATAACCGCAACCTTCTGGTACACAAGAGCCACTATGGCACCTATCAAACCTATCCCCAGGGGAGCGGCCCAGGTGATCCAGGCAGGCCCGGGAACCCCGGTCTCCACAGTGAAACGATATGCCACAATAAATCCTACACAGGCAACCGACACCCAGAAAAGCCGACGACCTGCCAAAAGCAGCAGGACGCCCGTCATCAGATTAAGAATGGTCATGAAACACACTCCTTGATAAAAGGGTTTGCAATGTACACTATTTTGTGTTTTTGCTGAGTTGTTTGTCTTTATCAGTTTTTCATCAAAAGACGTCTATTGTTTCTCAAGGCTCCATTCCCCTGTGTATTTTCCAACTCTGGTGGCAAAATTGTAAGTACCGGATCCTTTGTTTTCTGACAAGGTTCCAATCAACTCTCCAGATACGGGTGAATCACCTTGGGAAACATATGCTGTCCCGGAAAATTTTGCCTGAAGAACCCCATCTTTAATTTTACCTTTAAATGTTCCATTACAGCTTCCACTGCCGTATCCGCCGGAAACAGCTTTGATTTTCATTTCGACCCGGCCTTTAATCGTTAACACGTTTTGTGTCTTTTTAACCTGCCAGGCATTCATTACCAATGTTCCTTCCCCCATTCCAGTTGCTACCCCTGTCCATATTTCCTTGGGGGGATCACTTAACGATTGATCACATGATGTATTTGCAGAGAAAAAAAAGAGTATTGTGAAACAGATGATAGAAAATTCTATAAATTTAAAAGGTCTGTTTGTCATAACGGTTCCTCCTGATCAAGGCTGTCTGAAGCAAAATTGTTTTTGGCAGACGGTTTGATATAAAGTTTTTTATCGTACCGAATGATTTTGCCCACTCCTATTCCATCTCTATCACAAATGCATCAAAGTTTGATCCTTTAATTTTTCGGGATGTCAAATTGAGACCCTGAAGATATTCGTTCGGATCAGCAGCTTCTGGATGTGAGGGGTCGCTTTTTTGAATCATTTTAATTGTCTTTTTACTCGGTTCAAAAAAACAAATAATCCCATTAGATTTAGCGACACGGATAAATTCCTGTATCGCTTTTATCCGATCAGTTTTATTGATGTGATGAAAAGATCCCAAACAAAAAATTGCATCAAAGAAACCATCGTCATATGGAATATCAATTGCATCGAACGCCTTAAATTCAATTAAGTGATCAACCTTCACTTTCTTTGCATTTTCCAGCCAGTTTTGATTGGCATAAACAGACGCATCATCACTTGGTTCCCCAGTTAATACGCTGTATCCATTCAGCGCAAGCGTTATTGCCAGGCTGCCCATTCCTGTTCCGACATCTAATACTTTTGCGTTTTTTGGCACCTTTAATTTCTGAATGACTTTATTTGTATCCACAGCGGAGAAACTGTATTTTTCCCCTAAATTTTTTTTAGCCTCTATTATATTCAATTTTTAAAGTCTCCTTTATCATGACCCACACCCGTATAAAATCAGTTTACATGGACATAGGCCACAAGATTTGCCTCTTGAAGCCAGTCACCGCTGTCCAAAAGTTTAATATCAACCTTATAAAAATCACTGTTTGGGATCTTGACGGATTTTAAACCAATAGTGCTCCTGCTCCCGTCAGCATCAAACCAGTGGAAATCTTTTTCTCCGGCATACTTGATGACATCTTCATGGTACAGGGTAAACGATATCGTTGCAGCCGGAAACCTGGGAAAATTGCCGACGATATCATCCAACTCCGCCTGATAATAGGTAAATCCTTTTCCGTCCCAGCGTTGACTGTTCATGGTTTGTTGACCGCGTTTCCATTCGCTTCCTCTTATCACACCCTTATTCAGAGCAGATGAAGCAGATGGCTGCTGTTGCGGCGCCCTGACGGCAACCGCATTTCCTGCTTTTGCATCTTTTAAGACCGTAATTTGATAACTGCTGTGACTATTTGATAACAAGCCTTCTCTTAAGTACTGGTCCCTTCTTTTATCAATCGTCCATTGTTGAATTAGCTCTTCAGGCACGACACTGTCTACCGGCGTATAGTTCACAAGCTGTATGTCTGCCCAGCTGTCCAGCTGCTGTATCCGTCGAAGTTTTATTGTTGCAGAAATCTGTCTGGAATTGCTGCATTTAGGGGCTGCCGATGACACAGATGCTCTTCCGTCATTGGCTGCACTATATGTCATATCAAAACAATTGCTGTCTGCAGGGCCTTCCAGGGTGTAGATAATTTTGTTCTTGCCAAGAAGCCCGAAATTATCTTTCTTAAACACTGAAATGGCCGCATTTCCCATAAAGTCATCCACCTGGGTATTGGAATTTAATTGTGTTGAGGCAAATGAATATATCGTCTTTGCAAATGCCTCTGGGCTAAAGCCACCCTTAACCATCCCGCCCACACCTTTACAAAAATTGAAAAATGCTGTAACCACAGCACCATTTTCCTGCCAGAATGTTTTTTCATCATGTTCTGTCATTAAAACGTTTAACAGCAAACTGTCATATGTTTTGAGCTTATCATAATCCATAACAAATATAGGTACTTTAGGATATGTTGTTGCGCCTGCATTATTGACCGGGTCCCTTCCCTTATTTCCCAATGGTCGTATACAAAAGTTGTGCGGCCTGTCTTCATTGTCGATCATGGGAAAAGGCATTGATCGACTGACAATCTGATCTGGTCCAACTGCTATTTGATTTTCCCCCATCGGTTCGGTTAAAATTGATGTGGTTAACAGGGAAAATTCTCCAAAACCATCATCTGCATCATCATCTTCATATTCTGCCTGGTCAGAAACGGCTATCTTGGAAAGTTCTGCCACATATGTCCATTTTATAGGTGCTGAATTTCTTGCTGCTACAACCATTTCATTGCGTAAATCATCACCGGAATGAAGCCCTGAACCTATCAGCCATCCTCTAGTGGTAAATATTTCCAAAGAGGTTACCCTTGCGTCGATCGGGTTATTGGTTACAACAACTGAATAGCTTCCAAGCGGTGGCTCGATAACATCTAAGAGAAGAGAGCCGTTGTAGCCTTTTGCCGGCATATCCCAACTATAATATCGAACACGTTTTTCTCTTGAACAGATGGAGGTTCCATCAAGCGCAATACTGTTGCAATCTTTTATCTGTCCATACTCTTTTGTCAAAATATCTTTATAAATCCATGCATTTGGATTTTTCACTGCTGTAATGCCGCCGGGGTTATCAGCAGCATCATTTAACTGCCCATCCTGGGAGGACAGTCTTTCTGCATTGGCTAAAAAAAATGAGAGGGCTGGTGGTGACCCTTGCATATTTTGATCATTGGATAAATCCAATACAGGTGTTTCAATGACACTGAACGCCATGCCGCTTTGCATTACAGACGGAAGCGTCAGAATTGAATACGGCACTGCCGAACCCTTTATGTTAAACTGATCTTTAAATGTCGCTTTATATGGCACAGTATATACAACGTTGAAGTTACCCGTCACATGGGCATGATCTATTAGCTGGGCAGGAGTTGAAGCGATATAGCCGGATTCTCCAATTTCTCCCTTTGATCCCTTGCTGCTGTTTTTTTCGATTTGAGTCACCTGGAGGCGAAATTGTAGTTTTCCATTTGAAGGCAGGTGCTCTTTATCAACCCAGAAATAGTAATCAGATGGAATCGAGGCGATTGTTGATATTGAAGAATCACTGACAATCCATGGAACATATGAACCTGATGCTGTTTTTTGAAATTTATCCGTATTCTGTGCCGGCTTTTGAAATATAGTCGTATTCAGGGTTGGGGTTAAGGATTTAAGACTTTTGGGGGACTGTAATTGATATGAATAGCCTTCTGCATCAATTCGCGGGCTGACAGAAACGTGCGGGGCGGTCTTGCCCAAATTAATATGAATTTTATACAGACCGATTTCCGGGATGTCAATAAGATGCTTAACTTCCAGAACCCCTTTTGGTATTGAAAATGATGTGGATGAGGTGACTTCCAGTTTGCCCCCATTCAGAGTGTCAATAGAATGTCTGAGTTTATCCCGCTTGACAAGCATTATGTTTATCTTGTCTGGTTTTGCAGCTATAATGGCTGGCTTGCCATTACCAGGCAGGATTGTCTTCCCAACGATCTCTGTCATGGTAATCCGCTGCATTTTCTGTACGGGTCCTTTATTGTGCAGAATAGCATATTCCTGAAGTGCTTTTTCCCGGTTTGCCAAATGACCCGGTGTGGTTGAAATATTGTTACCCTGGCGGCACCAGTTATAATGAGAGTTGAAATCCGGGCTCCAGACAGGAGGGGCGAATCCTGCACCCATGGCATTGGATTCATTATGCTGCCGGACAGATTCAGTGGCATATCGTTTAAACTGCTCTTTGGCAGACTTTATGGCATATTCCTGAAGCGCCTTTTCACGGTTTGCAAGATGCATCGGCGTGCTGGCCAGATTATTGCCCTGAATACACCAGTTATAGTGGTGATTAAAATTGCTGCTCCATGCCGGTCCTGTGAATCCGGCATTCAAAGATATATTCTGTTCATTTTGCCGGACAGACTCTGCTGCATACCGTTTACAGGCTTCCAGATTGACGGCAAATGCTGTCTGTAAACAAAAAATCAACGAAATTACCAGGATGAACAATAAAAAAAAGAGATGGGTAGCAAACCGGTTGTCATGGATTGATGGCTGCATCATATCCTCCATATAAAAGTTTTATCAGTTATCTGTTTTTAATAGTTCAAGCTATGTATTCAAGGTTTCTTTTTTCATTAAGGCTCCTGCTGATAAATACCGGGCAGAAAAAAATCTTCCGCAACACGGCTAACAAAAAAACTTGACAATGACTTAAGGTCCAAGGCCAGGATCAAGCCCTTTGGTTTTAAAGATCTTGCCGATATCCGGTCCGTTAACAACCGGTTTTTCCGGCAGATTGGCCGGTTTTTTTGCCAGGTCATCGGGCAGGATCTCGGTATCGGCAGCTGCATATTTTTTTAGATAGCTTTTTCTGATCGCATTTCCCTGGATGGCGGTTTCATCGGGCACCTTCATGCACCAGTTATAATGGCTGTCATAATCATGGCTCCATACCGGCGGGACAATGCCGGGAAGCTTATGCTTTACAGCAAACTCATATTGAGCAATGGCCTGGCTGGTTGACGTCATACAGGTAAGCACCGGAATAAACAACACCTGTCACGGATGGGGCGATCCGGTAATGCAGGGACAAGACCATTTCGTTTCCCCTGACCGTCACAAGGTCGCACCCGTCAATGCTTCCGGACAGGACGTCTAAAGCCTGGCTGGTTAAAGCCTGATTCTTATTGATCGGTACAAAATTAATGAATTTTTCAAGCCGGACGGTTCGGGGAATGGTAATCGGCGTTGCCGATACCGCATCACCCTGTTTTACAGTTCCTTTTACAACAGAATCGCTTGCAGCAGTATTGTCGGAAAATCCGAACAAGATGACAGTTGAAAAAATAAAAACGGCTAGCCTTTTTATCCAATACCAGGTCAGATGTTTCATGTACCCCTCCAAAAGATTTTAGGTTGCTATCCTGATAGTAATCAAGATTCTATTTCAAACAGAATAAAAATTGTAGGCAGGATTATCCGTAACAGTATTTAATATTTGTGTAAAGTAAAATCAAGATTGGTAATGAGATTTTGAATTAGGATCACCTGTTCGAAGTCTATCTTAAATATTCTTTAGAAGCCAACAGGATTATTTTGATTTTTCTGATGTTGACAAAAAGCAAGATCTTATCATATATCCTCTTGTCAGGAGGACTTTTCATATGTGCAACAAATCACTGATAAACTGCCTGTCACGCATGAGCTGCCTTGTCCTGGTACTTCTACTCGTACCTGTTTCGGCCAATGCCATTACCCGTATTTTCGTACACAACAATACCACCTTTTCATTGCCCGTGAGCATCCAGTTGACCGGAGAACCGCTCGCTTCAGAGCATTGGGGCCAATCTGCCACTGTTGTTAAACCCGGACAACGGGCCGAGGTTCTCTGGTTTAATCGCGACACCGGCATCACAAGTGGTAAAAACTTTCGTTTTGCCTCTCATTTGAAACTTGATGGGCATCAAGTTGATCTTGTCCAGGAACTGCACGGCAAAACAATCAACAGCCATCTCTGGCAGACCCTGTGTATCGACGGCAAGTGCGATCAATGGTACGACAACAACGACGACCATGAGATGCAGGTAGCTACTAAAGAAGAACCAACCCGGGTCCTTTACCGCTCATTTTTCACCGGTACCGATGATAATGTTGAGTACATTATCACCCAACGTCCCATAATCAAACCTTCCGGACCGACAGGGATAAATATTCTTGCCTATAATGTCTATCTCCGATCGATAATGATTAACGGCCAATCGATTCGTACCGGTTTTCTGAAAAATGAGCTGAACCGTCCCTGGGACGTTATTGTTTTAAGTGAAGCCTTTGACGATGACCTGCGTGATGATCTTGTAACGGCATTGTCATCAAGCTTTCCATACCATAGTTCAGTTGTGGGCAAAGAAAGTTTTGCCACAGAAGATGGCGGCGTGATCGTTATCAGCCGGTGGCCGATCGAATATGAGGATCAACGCGCCTTTGGTGATAGCTGCAATGGCATGGATTGCCGAGCCGATAAAGGTGTCCTGTATACCAGGATCGTCAAGCAGGGTAAAAAATATCACCTCTTTGCCAGCCATACGAATGCTGACAACTCTGGTGATGATATTTCAGCAAGAAGATCCCAGCTTCAGCTTATCAAGAACTGGATCAACAGCTTAAACATAGACCCAACTGAACCGGTACTCATTGCCGGTGACCTCAATGTGGATAAGGGACAAACCTGGCAATATAACGAAATGAACAAGATTCTCGAGAGCGATGCCCCGCATTATTCCGGCATGAAATTTTCTTTTGATCCATCCATCAATGACTTAGCCAGCAGCAATCCGCCGGAATTGCTCGATTATGTCCTTTACTCAAAAAAACACCTACAGCCGGTAAAAGCAGACAGCCGGGTCTTGCTTATCAGGCACTCTTCAGGCTGGAAAGAACTTGCTACCGAAAAAACCAGATATGATCTTTCAGACCATTTTGCCGTCCTTGGAGAATATGAATTCAGCATGAAAATGGGGTTGCTCAATCCTCCTGTCGGGCTTAAAGCAAAAATACCCTTGCCAGGGGTGAGTGCGACCCAGCAGAAATCATCTGCCGACGTTCAAAAGACACCTTGTCATGAATATGCAACTGTGGCAGTCGATCAGGAAAAAATGAACCGGAAAAATGATTGCGGCTATGTCGGGCCGGAATGGAATGCCAACTACTCATGGCATTTCGATTGGTGCAGCAAAGGAAACAATATCCGGTTTGCAGCTGCCGCCCGTCAAAAGAGAGACCAACAACTGCAATTATGCCCGGCAACTGTGAAAATATCTGAAAAGAGCCAAAAGGAACAATGCCGGCAATATGCCGATAGCGCCATCGCCCAAGTACAGGAGGCCAAAATGCGGAACCTGTCAGGTATCGCCCCTCCAGTCTGGAGTGACAACTATTCCGAACATTACAACTGGTGCCTGGCAGTACCGAAGATCGAAAGATTGAAAGGCCAGGAGCTTCGTCAATCAATCTTGGACCGGTCGAAAGGTTTCTCTCCTGATGTCAAAAGCACGGCAGGCGCCAAGGTTCAACCTGCTGATAGTTCGTCGGTTTTTTCTCCTTCACCCGAGGTCATAGAATCATGTCACCTTATGACGGCACAAGGGAACACTCTTACCTTTCGAATGAAATACAAAATTGGAACGAACAGAACCCAGCCGATCTTCGCCGGAGCCTGGCTTTATGACGTCGACCAACAGATTATCAACGCCGGCTATAAGCCGGTTGCCATCAGTTCTTTCCCTGAAGGAAGTGTTAATATTGAAATGATGCTGTCAAATGATGCTACCCGACCCGTGTATATTGAGACATTTCTGATGGAATCCGGGAAACCGGCTTTTATCAAAAATAGATTCAAAATAGAGAATTGATTCTCAAAAGCCGGAAAGCTGCTGAAAGGGTTATGGAAAGCATTCCCGCCTTTCTGAAGCCCGAAGTGTCTTTGATATTTTGCGCTCTTGCGATCCTGAACCAGTGACCGGCTGGGGTAAGCATCCCTCCAATGGCAGTGATGAATAGCAATGTGCTGCCGCGACAAATGCTTAGCCAAGTTCTGATATTCATCATCTTGTCTCCGAACGGGTAGGCCAAACTGTTGCCGTGCTGTTCCGGCAATCGGCGTGCAGCCGTTTGTTGGGTTCTTTCATTTCAATTCGGTTAATGGTTGAGGCTCAAGAAAATCAAGTTCCGGCTCCCCTACATTTGCTGTAAGATTCGCCAAAGTTATAAAAGATATCACAGCAAGGGCTTCTACTATTTCTTGATCATCAAAACCCTGGTTTTTAGTCAAAAATAATGTGTCCTCATTTACCTTGCCTTTTTTTTCCAAAACTTCTTTTGTAAACGCAAGCAATGCATCAGCTTTAGGGTCACTTGATTTCATTCGCCTTCCTTCGAGACACTCCTTTTTTGTAAGTATTTCCCCATCAACAGCAGTAGCCGTATGCAAAGCAATACAATAGGCGCAATCATTAAATTGCGATACTGCCAGACTAATCAATTTGCGATATTTGGCAGACAACTTGTATTCATTGAGACTCACATGATGATTTACATAGGTGTCTAAAACAGAATGTGAATTTGCCATTAAGCATAGAACATTGGGTGCTAAAACCAATTTTTTGAATATTTCTTTTGTAGGCCCCTCTGCTTTATCTGGTTCAATAAATTGTAAACGACACATCTCGATAATCTCCTAACAATATTTATCTAAAGTGGCTTCTAAATACTCAAGCGATATTTTCAACCCACCCTTTGAACATCACCGGTGGAATTCGGCGCATGGCTGTTGTTGTGACTTCTTACATCTGGCCTCTATTTTTTACTGATCTGTTCGAGCACTGCGTGACCAAACCCAAGGCCGTTTTTTACGGTATTGGAAGTAGACGATCTGGGATTCGACAGGTTGTCCACAAGCACAGCACCTTTCAATGCTGCGCCAAGCTTACCACCGACTGCATTTGCAGCTCCGGACAGTTCTATCTTCCTGCCGACGGAAGTCTCAGGGTCCAGGAATTCCTCGAGGTTATCAGGATCAATTAAAGGTGCACCCAGAACGTTCCCCAATGGCGTTGCACCGATAAACAGTGCAGACGTCTTAAGTGTACAGTATTCCGGCGGGTATTGTGCCCTCAAAGCTGCAGTTGCCAGACAGGAGCAGGCAAGGATAGCCCGCGGTGAATAATTGTTTCTACGACACCTGTCCATCTCCTCCATGCACCTGTCCATTGGTTCAGATGTACCAGGGCAGAAAAAATTCCCGCAGTAAATGCACCCGCCCATTTTCGCACCCAAAGCTGATACTGCAACCGACAGGATGACCAGGGAACCAAACAACACACATTTTATGTTCTTTTTAATCATTGTTTTTTACCTCTGCATCTTCTGGAAGTTCGAATTCCTTTTTTGCCATAGCAGGGTCGCTTTCAATCCAGACCTTGTGTATAGAGCCTTGTTCTTCAGCAACTGCATACAGCTGATCTTTAAGAATAATAAATTTATTGACATTATAAAGTACCTTGGAAAGCCAATCAGCACCCTGCAGTTTTGCAATACTGTACAGACCTCCTGCATATAGCTGGCCCTTAAAGACAGTTAACGTATCGACCTGACCAACTGCCATCTGATTGCCGACAGGCTGCCAGTCATTATCAACTAATTTATAGACCCCCTGGGTTCCTCCTGCATAGAGCTGACCATTGAAAACTTTAAAGATCTTGATCTGGCCCACTAGTTCGTCATCCGTTATTCTGCTGTTGCCGTGTTCTATGATTCCTCTTGTAGTTGCAATAAATAATTTGCCGTTGTGTTCTTTAAATGTCAGGACTTCTCCATGGACCTTAATGTCACTAAGTCTTTTAAGTCCGTCATCCGTCCACTTCAACAAGCCACTTTTAGCTTTAATATAGACCTGACCTGTTTCAACGATTAACTCCGAGTGGTATCCTGTCTGTTTGATGGTGAACACCTGCACAGGATCATCATCCGTAATTTCATATAATCCATCAGTCAATGTCATCGCATATAACTTGCCCTTATGGGAGAAAATATCCCGAACTGATATTTTAGAAAGACGCTGCAGTTTTAACCATTGTCCGTTCTGTCTTTTGAAAACACCTTTAAAACTGATTGCATACAAGGTATCAGATACAGCCTTAATTGCCGTTACCATGAACAGATTGTTCTTTTCTACTGCCCAGTTAATTCCGTTGTATCTAAGGATCTTGCCAGGCCTTCTGGTACCGGCATATATATCACCTTTAAATTCACAAACAGTTTCTACCTGACCGTGATCGGCATTGACTGTCACCTGCTCATTCTGAATATCTACCAAACCATTCTCAGCAGCCACAAACAACTTATCACCTGCAACAGCAAAATCTGAATAGTAACCGGTTGCATTTTCTTTCTCAGACTTTGCAACCGCTTTGGTCTTTAAAATAGCTGAAAAATCCGGATTCATATAAAGATCCATAAGCTTTTTTGTGCTTTTCTGGATTTTATCCCCATATGAAGTAATGATATTTTCTTCTATCAACACACCAGAATTTATATCAAAACAGCTCTTATATTCATGTTGGACATTGCTCAGTTGTTTTACTGCATCATTGACATCAGGACGGGACACAAAACCGGGAATAAGTTCAAAATGCTTAGCAGAGAGTGCATCTGAAACAAATTTATAATTAAAGGCAAAACACTTGCGCTTATCACCTGAAACAGAACGATCCACTAATTCACTGTTTACATCAACAACCCCCTTGTCTGACCATAACTTCAAAAAATCAATAATCGGATATTTTTCAAGATCCAATTCACCAGGTTTGGCAATTCTGTAGCATACTGGGTGTTCCAAGGAATGCTGGTAAAAACAAGCCCATAAACCCTGGTCGTTATAAATAATGCTTCTTAGCAACACTTCCTGTTCTGTGTAGGTTTCAATTTTCTGCCAAGACCCCTTCTTTTTCACAACAACTCTCATATTCCGAACATCAGCTTTAGAATTTCCCGTTTTATCACTCCACCTGTAAACAGCCATGTAGTCACTGTCCTGCTGGCGGTTAATGGCATACTTGTATAATTCAAAAGGTTTGGAAGGTAATTCAGCTCCAGCAGTCTTTGCAGAATTGAGCAACCCTGCTTTGCTAATAGATTTATCACTGCTGCTCTCACGTTTAGATATTAAGTACAATGAAAAACCAAGCAGAAGGATCAGTACAACTGTGAGAAGGGTTTTTAAAGACTTGTTCATAATACCACCCATATAGTTTTTCGCTGGACACTCTGTTTAAAACTTCAGATATCAATTTATTGATTAAGGTTGTTTTTTTAAACATTTAATGTGATACAAGGCTGTTAACTCTGCCACTGTATCACCTTGCGTATCGGTAACGGCACTTACCAGTTCTATTTCACATTTACCGTTCTCATGTAGATGCGTTTTTATGGTTGCCTCGTTTTCATCGCTCAATTTAAAATGCACTTTCAGGTCACCCTTGGCTTTTTTCAGAAATTTTAAATTGCAGTTTTTGGTAACCATCAAATTCTCAAATGCGCCGATTTTGTTTAATACAGCTCCACCATGTACTGTTTCAGCCAGCGCCATGATAGCGCCGCCGTGTATAGTTCCACCGTAATTGGTGATTTTCCGCCTGCCTTTCATGGTCATAATTATTTCGTTATCTTTCATGGCCTTCAGCTTGATGCCCAATGTTCTGTTCATAGGAACAAGGTAGTTGACAAACAGCTTTTTAAATAAAGTTGATTTTTGGATTTTAGCGTTCATAATTTGCCTTTCCTTCAAGTTCCGGGGACAGCTTACTTTAATTAGATATCAAAACCAGAACATTTTATTAATTGAAAATCAGGGCATGAAAAAAAAAGATAAATAAGGTGTCCCCGGAACGTCGCACTTATACTTCTGCCGAAGAGCTGATAATTCTTTTAACCGTAATGTTTGGATTGTGATATCTTTTAATTCCAGCCTTTTTAGAAGGAGGCATAGCAGCCTTTTATTTCTCCTTCACCTAAATCTATGGTTTTGCCTCTCTATCAGTCGCCAGTTGCACTTGCCTGTAAAAGGCTAAACGCTTTTTGCCCTGATCGCCACCCTGACTATCCGTGGCCTGCGGCCAGTTGCTGTTCGAGGCGATGACCAGTTTCCGCTTGGGGTCGATGAAGATGCCCTGGCCGAAAATCCCTCGCGCTGAAAAGGCACCATCATTCAAAGTCCACCATTGATAGCCGTAGCCGTATTCAGGCGTGTCAGCATCAGACTGCTTCATGGTTGCCTCAGCAATCCAACCATCAGGCAATATCGACTTGCCATCTACGATACCTCCGCCCAGCATGAACAAACCGAAGCGTGCAAAATCGCGGGTTGTCGCCTGCATACAGCAACCGCTGATTTCATGGCCTGTGGAACCCAGCAACCAACTCGCATCTAACTCCATACCAAAAGGTTGCCATATCTTCTCCGACAGATAGTCAGACAAGTTCTTCTTGGTTGCCGAACTGGCCAGCACCCCGATTAAATTGGTCTCGCCGGTCTTATAAACCCATTTAGTGCCCGCGGGTGCCTCAGACTTTAATTTGCGCATATAACTCACTGTCACATCGACGCCTGGATCGGCTTTGTGCGCATTAAATAAGGCGACATCTGATTTGGGATCACCGTAATCCTCATTCCATTTCACACCCGATGTCATTGTCAGCAGCTGTTTGATCGTGACATTATCATAGGCCGATCCTCTAAGGTCGGGAATGTAATCCGACACCTTGTCATCGATACTCTTGATATACCCGTCTTTGATTGCTGCACCAACCAATGTCGAGGTAAATGATTTCGCAACTGAAAAACTTGTCCAACGTTTACCAGGACTGAATTTGAGTCCGTATTTTTCAAAGCGTATTTTGCCATCTTGAACGATTACCAATGCTGAAGTGCGCTGGTCCGCCATATAGGCATCAATATCTATTCCAACATCAAGTGGTGCTCCCGTTGGCAATGGATGAATTTTCTTGCCGGCAGGAATGATCCGGGATTTTACAAGGATAGTCAGGCGATCCATGGCGCGAAACGAAGCATCACGTTGTGGAATTGACCAGAAAAGGACATCCGTGTTGGTCGGCAGATTTAAAATCAATCGACGCATATCTTTGTCAGCCGTAGCCCAGAATATGCTGCATCCAGCCACTAGTACAACCAGGATTGAAATGATCCATCTCCGCATGACTACCCCCTTGTTTTTGGTTCATGTTTGCATTAATAACGAAAACTGATTCTTCAGTCAAAAGCTTTTTGACCGCATATGACACCGATAAAAAAGTTCTAAAATTTTATTTGTATTCTCGGCCCTGCCACCAAGGCTAATAATAAAACTATCCGTTTCTTTTTTTAGTTCCAAAATTAAAAGAAAAGTCTTTTTCCCATCATCTGCGGTGTCGATAATTGCATTTAAAAAAAAATTTACCCAGTGCGAAATGTCATTTGCCATCCTTACTCTTGATAAAGCATTGTAATAAGAACTTCAATGTTTTTCAAAAAAACTGGAAAGATGTAATGACGGCTTCTTCAAAAGTGAAAACCAACCAGATAAAGGGTAATCAATAAACGCCCGACTCTCCCATTTCCATCTAAGTATGGATGTATCCCTTAAGACTTGACATTTATTTGATAATTTACTTATGGTGATGCAATTTATATGATGACCCAAGAAACACAAACAGGATTGAGTATCAGCCATATGAATCAAAAAATGCTGAGTCACAGATTAAGGGGGTATTCTGAGTATGAGCACTCCCCTTCGGCGTTAAAAAAAGCATGTGATGCGCCTGTCGGATATCTGGAAGTTGATGTACGGGCCAGCAGCGATGGAGAATTCTTCCTTCACCATAACCCTAATACAGGGGAAGATTTTTCCGCTGATCTTGGTTTTTCCAAAACCACTTCTAAAGTATTAAAAAAAATACAATTTAAAAACGGAGAAAAACTCCTGACGCTTGAAGCTGCTTTAACTATCTTTTTAAAAAGAAAACACAAAGCACAAAGAATATGCCTTGATATTAAGGATTTTGGATATGAAGACAAATATCTTGAACTGGTGAGGCGCTTCAAGATAGAAAACAACGTGGTCTTTGTCTCCTGGATCCCGCAAACCCTGATAAGATTATCAGAACTTGGGACAACTGCACCCTTAATTTTATCTCATTGGAACAGTTTGAAATTCGGCTTGATCGGCAGGCTGTTTTCCAGCCTTCTAAGCAACACAATTTTTACCCTGTCAAAATATGTATTTCTGGGGAAAAATAAATATCATACAGATCTTATTGGCCGGTCGCTGGGATATCAGTATGCAATTTTATTGCATGAAATACCAGCGGTGCTGCTTCGTATTTTATCAGTCAACGGGGGCGGTATCTGCGTTCATAAATCTTTAGCCTGCCCCAGGCTCAATCGGTATTGCAGACAGAATCACCTGGCCCTGTGGATTTTCAGCGTTTCAGGTTCAAAAGAGTTTTATCGATATGCAAATGAATTCCATGCAGATGTTATTTTTTGTGATGACGTCTTTGCCTAACCATTATCACTAAATAAAGGAAGACATGGAGACTTTACCATTACACCCATCCATATTTAATCTTATCATCTATGTTATCTGTCCTGCTGTCGCTATTTTGCAATGGATCATTATTGCACCCCTGGCCCGGGAAAAAAAAGTCTGGGATTCTCTTGAGGGTGCTGAGGTTGCCAAAGGGGTTAAACATAAACTGCCGTTTTTAAAAGATGGTTTTTTCATTCTGTGGAATATTTTTCCTCTTTTTTTACTGGGCATCTATATTTATATGGGGGTAAACTGGTTTAACTGGCAGGGTGATTTATTATTGTTAAACGATTCCCTGCTACCCGATATTTATTATCGCATTTATGCCTTCAGATTTAATACATTCGTGGTCAGCGCCATTGTCCTGTTTTCGTTGTACTCAGCCTTATGGCAGAAAACGAAACAAGGAAAATTCATTGCCAATGTTAAAAATAATGTTGACGATACATTTGTCTACTGGTGGGACATCAGGATCAGTAAACCGATTTTTTATATCCGCATGTTTGCCCTGTTTTTTAATATGTTTACCGTATTATATATTCTTCTGACCACAGCAACGTTATTCTACTTTATCTATAAAATTGTTAATATAAGCCACCTTAATCTGACCTTTTTCCATCCTGACAATGCGGGAGGCCTTAATGTCATCGGCAATCTGTCAATTGTTCTTTCATCTGTATTCCTTTTCACATCCGGCCTTGGGCTTGCGGCTATTTTTGATCACAAATCAAAGCAGGGGTTAACCCATACCTTTTCTGATACTGCGGCTCTGATGTTTATTGTTCCGGCCCTGTTTATTCTTATTTATCCTGCCATTATCAATAAAGAACGGCTGATCAACGAATTCAGCCCGTTGATGGTTGTTGCAGGAAAAACCGTCTGCTATGACATCCCCGCAGAATACAAAGGGATATTGGGGAAAAATCCGCCTCAAAAGGATTCCATCATTTCAGATGATGCATCAAAAGAATTAGGGGGATGGCTTAAAGAAAATGCCCCTCGGTTTTCCATCATGCGGCAGATACTGCAGATCAATTATTTTCCCATCAACTGGAGTATGTTTATCTCTCTTGTGACCACATGGCTCGCCCCTCTGTTTATCTGGATATTCTTTAAGGTCTATGCATCAAGAAATGAGAAAAAAGAATGAAACCATTTTTCAATACAACCAACCGCCGCTATATTATTTATATCCTACTTATCATTTTTTTATATTTTCTGGTGATGGCCTTCCTGCAAAACAGAGGTATAAAAGGATACGGGTGTTACCTGTCTATTGGCGGTTTTTTTTATATCCTTATGGGAGTGTTCCCCTTTTTCCTGATGCAGCAGAAGTCTGTTTTTCAAAAAATATGGATTGTTATCATGGTTGGGACACTTCTTGATCTGCCCTTTTTAATGTTCAAGGTAAATGCTGTGCCGGTAAACTATGATTTGATATGGCCGTGGGAGCTCTTTTTAATCCTTATTGCTACTGGAAACATTTTTTTTCTTTACAAAACCGCCCCCCGAAAAATAAATGTTTCCAGCAAAGATCTGTCTTTGGTCTTTATAGCTGCAATATTATGCATTCTGGTTTTTCAAACCTCAAACCAGATCATGTACCTGCTCAAGGTTGCAAATGAAAGCCGGTCAACATTTATCTACGGACTTGAACTGCATCATATCAACTATGGCATACTGGGCGCTGTTTTCCTGCCCGGTTTGTACAGGATCTTTTATTTTAAAAAATACATGAAGCCTGTATTATTAATCCTTGCCGGGGTTTTTTATGGCATGATATGGGATGAATGGCTTTACTATATGTATAAAGACGTCAGCGATGAAGCCTATATGTCCCATCAAACCTACCTTTCCGCCATTTTTTGTGTTGCTGTTTCATATTTTTGCTGGCTCTGCTTTCTAGAATGGACAGATACAAAAAATCAAACGTGATTATATTCTTTCTCTTTTCAATAGCAGCCTCAATTCCCCCTGACGGGCATGTGGGGACTTTCACCCCTTAGCAGTGCGCCCTGCCGGGCACACCCATCAACATGCTGCGGAAGGCCCGCAGCATGTTTTTGTGGTATTTTTTCATACGGTTATATTTTTCCATTCTCTACAAGCTCATCTACTACAGAATCAAGACCCATGGATTCAAGGGTTTTCCGTGTGGGATAACCTGTCTTTTCATCCCAGCCCTGGAATTGGTAAAAGCGGGTTTTAAAATCTTCAAATTGGTCCGGATCAAAATGTCTTCCGGAAGTAATCACATAATCCCATTTTCCGTTTTGTATCCCCGGCATGTATTCAGGGTATCCGCTAAACGTCGCGCCGGGATTGGTATAGATGTAATCTGCAAACCTGACCATGTCCCGGTGCCTTCCCTGAAGGGCCCAGATGGCATTGTCAAGATTCCAGATCTTTTTACCCAGGTCAATACCGTCCTTAAAAGTAAAGTTTTTACCGGTCACGGCATTAAAAAATAGGGGTTCACCAATTCCTGTGGCCCCTGTGTTGCTGGGTCCATAAAGGTTAAGGAAATCCGGCCAGCGGAAATCGCACAACTGGACAGATTGCTTCCAGAACCGGGTATAGTATCGGTGCCAGCTCACCAGCTTGATCATATGCTCCGAGTACATGTTCTCTGTGCTGAAATCGAGCATTTTCATGTCCCCCTGAAAGGGTTCCATCTTGTCTGTTATAATTTTGACCACGTTTTCGGAAGGGGGCAGTTTTTTGCCAATCTGTTTAAAATATGTTGGGAATGCCCTTAGCATGTCAAAGCAGTGCTCATTGATATCCCGATCACCCAAAATAGTGCCGTAGCCCCAGTCAAGTTGGGACCTCTCCAGCTTGTGCATCGGCAGTCCCCAATGGGGAAACTTGAGCAGGCCGGTTTTGAGATCAGACTGTTCCCCATCCAGGCGGCCCCATTTTTGTGCGGCCCTGGCAAAACCTTCTGACAGGATATCTCCAAAGGGATGAGGATTTCCATTGCCGTCATTGCGATAGGAAATTGCTTTAACCAGCTGCTCGGCATATGGCAGCTCACCGTATTGTTTAAAATCAAGGGGGCAGTCAATCTGTTTTCCTTTTCCAAGGACACCCAGATCCCATAGCTTTTTCAAATACAGCTCACCCACAAACATTTCTGCTGCGTTTAATCCGTACCGGTTAATCAGATCAGCAGCCTTGCGCTGGATTAAAAGGGTTTTGCCCAGATAATAGAACAGGGATGCAAAGCAGATGGCCTCGTTTCCAATGCCATCCTCATACCGGCCCCGGCACCCGGAGGAACATCCCACGCATGCCTGGGGCCTCTGGCCAACCCTGGGTTTTCCAAACCTGAACAGGGCCATGGGAACCGGCGGGCTATGGAACCCTATTGTAAAATTTTCAAATTTCAGATTTTTCAGATCAAATGAATACTTCTCTTTCAACCAGAGTCTGGACTTCATCAAGGCTTTTGGATCATTCACCCGGATGCTGCCGGTACCGATGACACTGACGGCCTTGAGGCCTTTTTTTCCGAATATCGCGCCAAAACCGCCCTGGCCCGCACCATTGCCAGCATCATGGATCAGACAAGCCATGCGGCTTAAATTTTCACCTGCAGGGCCAATGGCCAGGACCGCAGGGCGCTGTGTCGTCATATCGCCTTTTTCATTGATCTTAATCCAGTCTCCGTAAACTCCGTCTCCTGCCACATCATTCCAGATGGTCTTCTGGCATTCCCAGGTATCGGTCCCCCACAAACCCAATTCGCTGCATTCCCTTATCTTGACATCGTGATTTCTAATATCAATCCATACCCGACTGTTTGCCTGGCCCTGGATCGCAATACCGTCCCAGCCGGCATATTTGAGCATAGCTGAAAACCGTCCGCCAAAATTACTCCGGGTAAACCAGCCAATGGGAAGGGACTGGACGCCAATGCCCTGAATTTCAGTTCTGGCCGCTCCCGAGGGTACCAACGTGCCGCATAAGGGTGAACTCATCAGGGTAATGACATTTTCAGGGTTAAACCCATCAATGGTTTTGTCTTTAACCATATCAAAAAACAGGGCAGATCCCATCCCGTGCCCACCCACCCATTGTTCATATTTTTCAGTGGGGATGGTGGTAATGCCTCGGGTACTCAGATTAATGCTTAAAATATTGCCGGCATATCCGTTCATATATAATTCCTCCGGTATCTGACCGAGTTAACTGTATTCAAGATTTCCCTTAAGAGTCTCGATAGCCTAATCTTACCCAGTTTTTGTCTCTGAGATTGACTTTATACCCTGATTTTCCTTTCTGGGCCGGGAGCTTTTTTCTAAAGGCAATGGCGCCTACAGGACAGACTTCAACGCAGGCCTGTTTGCCATCCGGCCCGCCGCCTTTTTCATCCCAGTGATGGGGGGCATTGGCGCAAAGATCGCATTTCAGGCTCTTTAATTCCCTGCTAAAGGTTTCATCTTCCATAACCGTAAGCCTTGCCGGGGTGTGGGGGCAGGCTTTAAAACAACTACCGCAGCCAGTGCATTTTTCTTTATCCACCATGCGCACATATCCGAACTCGGCATTGGCCGTAAGGGCACCTTCAGCGCAGACGTCCACACAGGCAGGTGCTTCACATTGCCTGCACTGCTCAATGGTCAGATCATCCGGGAATTTCCCAAATGAATCCTGCAGGATCTGTATCCTGGAATAAGAAAGGCTTTCTGCCCCTTCGTGAACAAGGGAACAGGCCAGCATGCAGCTGATGCATCCCTGGCATTTTTCAACATCAACCACAAGGTAACCATCTGAGATCGCCATTGCTGACCCGTCTTCTTTTACCTCGCATCCACTCAGCAGATATCCGCCGCTTCCCACTGCAAAAACAATGGTGCCGGTACATTTCAAAAATGTTCTTCGCGACAACCCGTTTTTTTCTGATACTTTGAGTTTCATTTTTTTATCCTAAGGGTTTAAGTTAAACTATTCTTGATCAGGTGCTTCGGTAACTACTTTTTTATTTCAGGGCTGGCAGCAGGCTTTCTCAACTTTTTTAACGCTTCATAATAAAGGGACGCTTTAAAATTAGACACACCATCAGCCTTGCAGATATCTCTAAACTCATGATCGGCGACACAGCCGCCGTGAACTTTGAAAATAACCGGTGAAATAACCGGTTCATTTTGTTGTTGAACTTTTGTAGCTTAATATAAAAACCCGAATATCCATAATGGGATCTTGCTGTTTATACCATGTTCGATATTATCCAAAGCCAGGTATGAATCAGGAATATCCTTTATCTGTTTAAAAGTTTTACCTTTACCCCCTATCTCAAAAAGGCGTTTGTCATCCACTATAAAATCACCCTTTGGCGGAATTGCAACCAGATGTTCTTCCTGGAGCATACAAGTAAAAAACATTTCTCTTATAGCACCTGAATTGACTTTTTCTTTGTCACATATTGCAAGAGCCTGATTTGGATTGTTTAAGTAAATCTTTTCAGGTTTCTCCAATCCCCTGATGCTTTTATTTTTTTTTGATAAACAAGTTATAACTTTGCTTTCCTCTAAATAGCTTAGATAGGTTTTCAGCGTTCTTTCATCGCCGACTTCAATAATTTGTTTTAAACGTTTCATGTCAGGTGTAAAAGGAGCAGACCTTGCTATTGCCGAAAGCAGCATTTTTAATTTTTTAATACTGACCCCTGCCAACCTGGGATATATTGAAAGCAAATCACTTTCTATTGTTGTGTGCAAACCCTGCTCCAAAGTTCTTAAATAAGTGTCTTCATCCGGGTGTTCCAGGAAATAAGGGAAATACCCATGTCGAAGATACTCCTGAAATACAGCGAGTATCTTTAACTGTTTCATATCCAATTTTTGGGTAATCTCAAGAGAGTTCTTTTCGTGATCTGACAGAATAGATTCAATATCTATGACCGGCAATTCAATATGATATTTCAACTCTATAAATTCCCTTAATGAAAGACCAGTCATCCTGTAAACAACTGCTCGCCGGCTTAAATCATGGCTTCCCTTTTGAATTTCCAACGCAGAACTACCCGATACTATAAGCTTGATATTCGGGAAGGAATCATAAATACTTTTCAGTTCTCTTGACCAGTTCGGATATTTGTGAATTTCATCAAGGCATAAAAGCTGGCCGCCATAATTAACAAACTCTTCTGCAATTTCATAAAGAGAGTGACCTACGACCATGAAGTGATCAACCGGGACATACAATGCTTTTCTGCTTGCAATATCCTCCTGAATAAAGGAATAAATATATTGAATCATTACCGTAGTTTTCCCGACGCCACGTTGCCCGGCAATAATTGAAAACCTGTTTTTCAGCGCATGCTTTTTTAAAAAATACCTTTTGAACGGGCGATTGAATGAACTCAAAATGGTTCGGTGGTGTATAAATAGTTTTTCAATCATAGCTGCTTCCTATTTTAGTATTTAAAAACCAATGTAAATTATATTTGTTAGTATTGCAATACTAATTAAATTATTAATAGGGGTGTTTTTGAAGGTGATATATTTTTATTTCAATCGGTTACTGCGGCCCGGCCCATAAACTGTAAACAAGTAACAGAACAATCGCCGGCAAAGTTGTTTTAAACCCTTTAATGAAAAGCCATGCAGGAAAGATAATAAGTTCCCACAGGCCACCTGGAACATACATCAATACCCCCTTGCCATCTACTGTATCAACTATACCTGCTATATCTAACAGGCCACTTGCGAACAAGAATACATATCCAATAAAACCCCACCTTGATAATCATCGCGGAATAAGTTTTGTTTTAAAGAATAAATAGCACAAAAACAAACTACCCAAACCTAAGATGATCATAGCTATTTGATAGGCAACATATTTTGTTTTTATCACTAAAACATAGTATTTTTCAGCTCGACCGTCACAATACATGCATCCATGTTCACATGCCTGATAAGGAGAAAATCCATATCGAGCACAAATAAAAGCATCTGCTAAAGTTGCTTTTCGGATCACTTTTTTAATTGTGATATAAGTGGGGTTAATGTGATGCATTTTGATTTTTTTGACTATTTATTGACAATCATGATGCTCATCTGAAACATTACTTGTTTTTCACTTTTTCTGAATATTCTCGAAACCGGGTAAGGAGTTTAATACTTTTCTACTAACCTTGTTATTGTGTCGCATTTAAAGCACTTTCTGTTGTGGATTGAGATTAATTCACCGCATTCTGAACAGCAGTATTTCCTGTAATGCTCTTGAATGAATTTGCCGATTCCATTTTTTTTAATATCCTCTAAATTATCCTTCACACTCATTCTATAATTGTTTCTATATCTATCATCCATGCGGTTAATTTGCTTGCAAGGAAACTGGTCGCATTCAAAACAAAAGTTGGCAGTGGCAATACCTTTTAAAGTATTGTTAATTCCTGAACATTTTTTAAATAGATATGAGCACCTCTTGTCCCCTGGCCGGCATCCGACACATTGGCTGCGTTTTAAATTATTTAAATAGGCAAGATACCGACTACAAATGGCACAATTCATTCCACACGGGGCGATAAGTTCTTCTGAAATTGGATTGGATTTATTCATTTTATGGTTTAACCGCGGGGTTCATTTAAATCACCGGCTTGCCCGGTGTATTTGCGTTTGTTGGATATTTTTTCTAAAAAGTAGCTTAACCTCGGTTACAGTTTTTTGGAGTAGGATCAAAGTGCCTTGAAGTCAAGCTCTGATTTCAATAAAACCAAGCACTTCCGGAGAACAATTTATGATGATTGTTTTTCAAAATAACGAATTTTCAATATATAAAAAACTTTTACTCCCTTTGGAGTAGAAATCTTGATTTTATCCCCCACTCGTTTTCCTAACATTGCTTTACCTAAGGGCGAATCCATACTAAGTTTTCCGTCAACAACATTAAACTCATCGGGTCCAACAATACGATACTCGACCTCTTCACCTTCTTCATCCTCGAGGGTGACGAAAGCACCAAAAAAAACTATATCCTGATCATCAGGAATATGATTGACCACAGTTATTCCATCGAGACGTTTCGATAAAAATCGAATCCTACCATCAATTTGGTACAAGCGTTTCTTGCCATAAATGTATTCGGCATTTTCGCTACGATCACCTTGTGCAGCAGCTTCCGAAACTCTCGCGGTCACCTGTGGTCGTTCAACTTTCCACAAGTACTGAAGCTCTTCAGTTAGTTTTCGTGCACCTTCCGGGGTGATATATTTGGAACCTTTTTTTATAGGAGGACGCCATCTACCCATTTTAAACTCTCAGCATTTTTTTTTCTAAAAACGATTAAAAAGTAGCTTAACCTAACCTCCAGTTTTTTGGGGGAGGATCATTGTTGGGTTGGTTTGTTATTGGATATCATCCATTTTAAATATTCTGCAATAGAACCAGCTAAATAAAATGGGAGGTTTAGCAGTAAAAACTCTTTCCCGTTAAGAGTCTTGATTTGATTAATTTCTAATTTTCCGGAATAAATTCTTACGGCATATTTATGAGGTGCGCGGTCTATGAACTGATGTAGAGAGCGTAGTCGACCCGTTGCAGCAGATTTTACTTCAACGGGTATGAGCAACCCTTCATATTGAATCAGGTAATCAACTTCGGCATTGGATTGTTTCTTTTCCCGGTTCCAAAAATACAATTTGAATAAAGGAGATGTTTCAACAGCGAGAAGTTCCTGTCCGACAATATGTTCTGCTATTATCCCTTGATAGACAGAATCAATACTATTGGCCCCGAACAGATCTTTTTGGAATCCAGAAAAATAGTTCAGCATTCCCGTGTCAAGGACTTGGAGCCTTGGCGATTTTTTTATGTTTGGCAGCAAAGGAGGACTGACAGAGGATGAAGGGTATAAAAGGTAAATCAACATCGCTTTTTCCAATACTTTTAATGCTTCCCCCATTTCCCTTGATTTATAGTTGGAATTACCAAAACCCTGAAATTTAATCCTGCTGCCTGCTTCATAGAATGAAGTTGAAACGGCATGTCGAATTACGTTAACCATCGTACTGTTTCGAGCATACTTCTCAACGTCATCAAGATAAGAAACGATTAAGCTGTCAAATATACTGTTGAGCGCTATGATGTCTTTCTGGTCGGAATATTTTTCAACGATTTCCGGCATGCCCCCAATGATTGAATAGGTTTGAAATAATTTCATTAGCTTTTCATGTGCGAAATCAGGGGCTGGAATGTTTTTTGTAAGAATGTCCAGACTGGCTGTTTCGGATAAAGCATTTAAAAATTCCTTGAAACTCAAAGGTTTCATCACAAGATATTCCACTCTGCCGACAGGAAATCTGATATGGGTATCAATAAGTGTCTCTAAAAGAGATCCTGCTGCAATAACGTAAATATCGGGGAATGCTTCATAAAAATATCTGAGATAAGAGACAGCTGCTGGACAAGCTTGAATCTCATCTATGAATATTAAAATTTCACCTTCATGCTTCACTTGATTTTTATAAAAGAAAATAGCTTGCAGTAAATCTTCAATGGGGTAGTCCTGCTCAAAAATGGTTCGGTCCTCTTTTATTTCAAGATTCAAATATAGATATTGATTGAATCGTTCTGAAAAAAGGTGAATAGCAGTCGTTTTTCCTACTTGCCTTGCACCTCTCAGAATCAATGGTTTCCGGCCTTTTTTCTCTGCCCATCCTGATAATTTTTTTAAGATATCTCTTTTAAACATTGGATTCTCATTTGTTGATTGGTATAAGGTAAGAGATATTTGACACTAATCTTGTAATAAAGTCAAGCATAATGCTTGCATTGATTGTAACGTAGTCAGGTATACCAATGTGGCGCAGGTTATGCTTAAACTTTGGATATATTGCTGTCTTATTTAATTTGAGGCTTCGAAATATACTTTTCTGCAAGTTCCCGGAGTTTAATAACCAACTCTTGGCGATTTTCATATTGATTATCTTCAGTGGGTATCGCCTTTAAATATCTTATCGTGACCTTTCCCGGGCGGATTAGCCATTTACCATAGGGTAGGCAGTTTTGAACACCGGTATGTATAACAGGTACAATTTTAGCTCTGGCATTTATAGCAATAACGACCGGCCCCTTTTTGTAAGGCAAGAGTGAACCATCTTTGGATCTGTTACCTTCAATTGATATCCATAAGTTTCCACCCGCCTGGATAAATGGTGTCACTTTTTTCATGGTCTTTTTGGCTTGCTTTGGCCAT
This sequence comes from Pseudomonadota bacterium, assembly GCA_018821715.1. Lineage (GTDB taxonomy): Bacteria > Desulfobacterota > Desulfobacteria > Desulfobacterales > Desulfobacteraceae > Desulfobacula. The sequence goes on from JAHJLN010000330.1 coordinate 25,164, forward strand.
TGCCGAATTATTATCCAGCTGAAAATACACATTGCCCAACCAAATACTGGTATTAGGGCATACTCAATATTTACCAAACCTCGCCAGGGAAGAGGAATTCTCATTGCTCCAATCGACCCATCAAGAAGGCTGGTTTGATTAAGTAAAATAAATATGCAGCCATTTGTGGTGACTGTAGAATCGTTTTCATTTTCAAGAGCAATCTCTATGCGAAACAGTCTTAGAAAGAATCGATTCCAGCTGATAAAAATACGGTGTCCTGTTTCGGTGGCTGTCAAGCAAGATGTCGCCTTTTTCCAAAATGATTTATTAACTTTGCCGCAAAATCTTCTCATGGGTTCCGACGGGTAATTGGAGCCCATTCTCACCCATGAGAAGATTTTGCTATAGCATCGCCATTTCCAC
>JAHJLN010000331.1 GCA_018821715.1 Pseudomonadota bacterium
TCAAGGTTCCGGGTATTGTTGACGGCTTCGGATATTTTAAACAACACTTCTATGGTTTTGCCGGGATCTCGTTTCTTTTTTATGGCTACAGATTGATTTTTGTCCATCGTAAACCTGTTATTGGTTTGTCCTTTTTTTAAGCATATCTCCAAAAAATAATAATTATTTCATTATTAGTTTTTTTTTGCAAGGAGTATTGGACAAGAAAAGATAGCAAATCCATATCTTGCGTATGGTTCCCCATGGCTTTCCAGTACCCGCCATCCTTCGTTTTTTACCCCAAATAGCATTATGCCTTGTTTTGAAATTAAATTTGATGCAATAATATCTTTAGGGGAAGAGAAAACAACGTATGACAACGAGGGAATGAAAGCGGTATCTTAATCATGAATCATTATGTGGAACACGATAAATGAAATCTTTTGAAGAAGTCTCACTTTTGTATGAAATCAGCGAAGCCCTGAACCAGCATATGGACATGAAAAAATCATTGTTCAAGGTATTAAGCGTTTTATCCGAATCTCTGAATCTGGTAAGGGGCATTATTTTTTTGATTAACTCTGAAACCGGAGAGATCAGGATTGAAATTGCCCATGGTATTTCAGAAGCAACCACCCGTCAAATAAAATATCTTCCAGGAGAAGGCATTATCGGAAGGGTGATTCAAAACGGAGAACCGGCAGTTGTTCCTCGGATCAGCGAAGAGCCGTTGTTTCTGGATAAAACCCATTCAAGGGATATTGTCGAAGGCCAGGACTATTCATTTATCTGCGTTCCCATCAAAAAAGACAATAGAATCGTAGGCGCCATCAGTGCGGATCGCCCCTTTGAGGGCAGAAACTCCCTGGAAAAAGGAGAAAAAATCTTATCTGTTGTCGCAGCCATGGTGGCCCATCATGTTATCAATATTGAAACCATCCGGGTTGAGAAAGAGCAGCTGAAAACAGAAAATATACGACTCAAATCAGAGCTTGAAAACAGATACAGCTTTACCAATATCATTGGGAATTCAAATAAAATGAGGGAAGTTCTTCAAATGATCTCCCAGGTATCTTCTTCTTCAGCAACGGTTTTGATAAGGGGAGAAAGCGGTACCGGAAAAGAGCTTGTTGCCAACTCGGTTCATTATAACAGCGATAGAAACAAAAAACCCTTTATCAAGATTAATTGCGCAGCCATACCTGAAAACCTTATCGAAAGTGAATTGTTCGGTCATGAAAAAGGGTCGTTTACCGGTGCCTCCCACCAGAAAAAGGGCAAGTTTGAGCTGGCAGACCAGGGCACCATATTTTTGGATGAAATCGGCAATATGGCTCTTTCCGCCCAGGTAAAACTTTTAAGGGTCCTGCAGGAAAAGGAATTTGAAAGAGTAGGGGGGTATAAGCCAATTAAAACCGATGTCAGAATTGTTGCCGCCACCAATTCAAACCTGGAAGACATGGTCCAGCAGGGAAAATTCAGAGATGATCTTTACTTTAGACTCAATGTGTTCCCCATTTATATTCCAAGCCTTAGAATGAGAAAAACAGATATCATACTGCTGGCCGACAGCTTTCTTGAAAAATACAGGAAAGAACATGGAAAAGATATCAAGCGGATCACAACCCCCGCCATTGACATGATGATGGAATACCACTGGCCCGGAAATGTAAGGGAACTTGAAAACTGTATAGAGCGCGCCGTCATCCTCTGTAATGAAGGGGCCATCCACAGTTATCATCTTCCGGCCACCCTCCAGACCGGAACCAAAACCAAAACCCTTCCCCTTTCCCTTGAAGATGCAGTGGCGCACCTTGAAAAAGAGATTTTGATGGATTCTTTAAAAAATACCAAGGGCAATATTCATAAGGCGGCAAAGCTCATAGGGATTACCGTAAGAAAATATGCTTATAAGGCAGCAAAATATAATATCAGTTATAAAGAGTATCGATAAGTTGAGAATCAACTGGTTTGGTTTTTTCCAAGCAGGTCATTGATACGCAGGACATACTCTCTGTTCTGGCACGGTTTGGACAAGTGGTCCATCCTTGGATCTTCCTGCTTCAGGCATTTAATTGATTCTAAAAATTCAATATTCCCTGAAATAAACAGGACCGGCATGGTTTTATTTGTTTTCCGGATATGATGATAGATGTCCATGCCGTTGATATCCCCTGACAGCATATAATCCAGGCTGATACAGTCATAGTTGTTTTTTTCAAGCAACTCAAAGGCAACCGGGCCGTTATTGGCAATGTCGACCCTGTGATAACAGGGGTGTTCAGTTAAAATCCGGCATTGCACATCTGAAATAGTCGACTCATCTTCTACAATAAGGATATATTTACCGGTATGCCCAATTGCCTGATCAATCTTGTTCTTTTCTTGTGCTGTCAGGCCCTTTTTAATAAAAGGCAGTTCAAGGGTAACTTTTGTACCTGACCCCGGATGGCTTTCCACTTTAATATTGCCTTTATGCTGATCAATATATTTTTTTACATTGGCCATACCATAACCGGTTCCCTTTATATTGCCGGCATACACCCCTTTTACATCCCGGCTTCCTTTCAGGGTAAACGACGGTTCAAAAATATTATTCAGATGTTCTTCGGGGATTCCACACCCGTTGTCCTGTATTTCAATACAGATATAGCGGGTGCTGCAATAGGTTCGGATCACAATTTTTTGGTACTGGGTAAGGCTGACAGCATGAATTGAATTTTGCAAAAGATTAACCAGGGCATGCTCTATCATTCCGGGATCAGCCAATAGATCGGGCATGTCCGGCGCGTCTTCTCTTTTTAGCTCAATTTGGTTCAGATCTTTTCTCAATAGATTCACTACCAGTTCTATCAGGTCATAAACCTTTAAAAATTTCTGTCTGGGTTCCTGATTCTTGGCAAAAGCGGTGAGGTTCTTTGTTAAATTTTTACCCCGGATCGTCTGTCCCAGTATGAGACCCAGTGTTTTTTTAATCTGAGCATCCTCAACGTCCAGAAGTGCAAGCTCTGTATTTCCCATAATGGCACCCAGGACATTGTTAAAATCATGGGCCATTTTTCCTGCAATCTGGCCCACCAGGGCATGCTTTGCCTGGTCTGCAGCAAATTGCTGGGCCTCTAATTTATCCTTTTCCTTTTGCTTAAGAGAGGTGATATCGTGGAAGATGATAATTCCGGCCGTAATGTTTCCTTTTGTATCAATAATGGGTGCGGCATTCACAGAGAGCCAGTGATCTGTTCCGGTTTTGTCTTTTATAATGAGTTCTTCATTTTGTGTAGATTTTCCATTACGAATGGCCTGGGAAAGGGGTAAGTCCTTAAGTGAATAGGGAGTGCCTTTTTCATCAAAGATCTGCCAGTCTGAAAAATATTTGTGAAGATCAATCTGAGAGGGGCTGGTTTGGATTTCGCCCCTGATATCAAATGCTGCCTTGTTCACCATCCGGATTTTAATATCCGGTGCATCGGCAATAATGATGCCGGACGGCGACTGGGATATGGCGGCGTCCAGAAGTCTTGCCGTCTTTTTTTCTTCATTCTGCGCCCGTTCGCGTTCACCAATTTCCAGTCGTAACTGTTCATTTAATTTGACAAGCTTTGCGGTTCTGTCATTCACCCGTTCTTCCAGTTCCTGGCTGTACTCTTTGATCTGGCGGGTCAGCATTTCTTTTTCATGAAAGGTTCTTTGAATTGTCGTAAACCAGGGTTTCCACATTTCAGGCACCTGGTTCGTAAAATCAGCCGGCTCTCCTTTGCTGGACAGTAAAATATACTGAACAAATTTTTCAGAAGGAAGAATATACAGAAAATGGGTGGCAAAAAGAATAATTAGAACCAGAACCAATAAGCCTGTGAAAAAAGCAATGGTTAAAAGACCCACGCGCTCTTTGATCAGCTGCCATAAGCCGGGAATATTTTCAATGTACACAACCTGCCAGGGGGCTGTTTCAAGCGTTGCCGTAATTATCTGATACCGGCCTTTTGTGACAATCTGATGCCTGGGGATCTGATCAAGGTCAAACCCGGATGCCTTCAAATCAGCCGGGATAGCGCTGGGTAATCGTTTTATTTCAATATCCTTTGATGAGGTGATCTGGGGATGGGCCAGAATCTGGTTCCTGTCATTAACAAGGAACATTTTTCCTTTTTCGGGTTGGAATCTTCCCACAATGACATTTAAAAAATCAACGGTCAGGTCAAGGGCTATCGTGCCGATAAACCTTTCATTATCATAGACCGGGATCCCACAGGTTGTCATGAGTCCTTTGCCCACCTCATCGATATAAACCTCAGTCCAGTATGCCTTTTGATCCGGATTGTTCTTGGGAAGTGCAAGTGTGAACAGCTCTTTTTCAAGTGTCTGGGTTGTAAACCGCCATTCTTTGGAATCAACCCAGGGATAAAGGTTAAGGAACTTGTTGGCAGAAACATAATACACCCATGCGGTGGTTTGAATGGCAGTTTGTGTTGACTGGAAGAGCGGGTTAAGGTTTAACGCCATTCTGATCTCCCGCAAAAAATCATTATCCCTGTTTTTTAAAGAACCGTCTCCTGTCAAATTCCCTATCATTTGGGTTGAAAAGGGTTCTTTAGGGTTATCCAGATGATAATAATTCAGATTCTCATCAACCGCCATTCCCCGAAACACCTGAGGCAGCACAATTTTATTTTGATTCCTTGTTTCCAGTAAGTCTGATAAGGCCAGGCTCCTCATCAACTCCATTCTGCTGGTGACCTGTCTTAACAAATTATCCAGATAGAGAACCTGCTCATTGAAATGAGTTTTAAGAGAATGGTTGTCTATTTCTTTTAGTTTATTAAAATCCATTGCCATTAAAGCGATAAATCCAAGTGTCAGGCCAAGAAAGACCAGACCGATGGCCAGAGAGTTGCGTACCTGGAACTGAGCAACGGTTTTTTTATGATTTTTTTTAAAATTCGGGACAGCTTTTTTTTGTGCAAACATCTAAAAATTCCTTGTCATACCAGGTCAGCCGGCAGGTCGATGCGCGGCCTTGATCCCTCATTGCCATATGATTATAGCGATACCATCGACAAATTACAATCCATTAACTTTTGCAGTTAAAAAACAGTGGAACGCGAATCAAAGTCAATTTCTCCCAGAGGGGTTTGAACAATATATAAAGGGATTTCTCTTCCTGAGCAGTCTTTTCGAACCTGAGACGCTATATCAATGACCTGTTGAGGATCAACCGGGTGACCGGCGTTGTATTTTTTCTGGATATCAAGACCTGCCACATAGACATGATGAAATTCTATGGCGCTATATCTCAGCTTATGGGCAAGGGCTGCAATGGTTTTAGGGTCATCATTGACACCCCTGATCAAGGGGACATTGGCATAGATATTCACACCGTTTTGGATGAGTTTTCCTGCGATTTCACCATGGCGGGCCAGAATTTCGTCCGGCAGCAGAAACCATGTTTCAATCTCAATTCTTACAGGATTTGAAATGGAAAGATCGTTCCATTTCCTTAGTATTTCAATAAGGCTTTTTGTAAATATTTCCGGAGTGGTGTTAAACTGCCTGCAGCAAAGCCGGATACAGGTGATATGAGAGAAGGCCTTCAGCTTTTCAATCCTGTGCCCTAATGTTTTAACGGCCGAGGCGAGATCCTCTCTATAATGGAGCACCACATCGGTAATGGCCCGGTTTTGTTCAATATATTCAAAAGCTGCTTTATCGGCCCCCATATCCATTTCAAGGCATGTTTTATGAACACGGGAGATGGAGGGGGATGATGTCTGGTCAATGGAAGGACGTAAAGAAATATTTGTCAGCAAACAGGAGCGAATTGCATTAATTTCTTCTAGAGAGATTTCAGGTTCAGGAGATTTGGAGGGGGGTTTGTCAGCAGATCTTTTGCCCGAAAACAGTGCGTCATCCCCCATCGCCACCCGAAACCTTGCATCAAGGGTTCCTTTGCTGTTGACCCTCATATCCGGCATTTGATTAATATCACAAATAAACTGTTTAAAATATGCCAGGGTATAAGGCGTCCTGATCCAGGTGTAGTTTTTATCGACCAGATCCTCTTCAACTGCCCATCCGCTGGTATGCCACTCGATTTTTCCTAAAGGGGTAGCGGTACATAATTTGGGAATACACCGGTCGGAAAAATTCGCCCTCAGATCCTTTACTGCTTTAAACGCCTGTGAAATAGATGTCCAGTATTCCTTTGTTCCGTGTATGGGGCTGCAGGGGGTAAAAATATAGTAAATTTTTGCGCCTGCCTGTCTTAAAAGGCTGAACAACCTGCCCAGCGTCTTTCCCTCAGTGTTCAATCCGTTTAAAAAAGGTGTCTGCACATAAACCTGGATGCCGTTTTTGACAAATTGTGAAATAATATCAAGGCTTTGGATTGATACCTCATCCGGATGAACAAAATGGACGCCTATCTCAATTCGTTTGCCCTGAATCAGGCACTGGGCATTTTTCTTAAGAAGATATTGGATATAGTCGCTGTTGTTTTTTAAAAAAAGATCTGGATAATAGGCAATGGATCGAGTGGCAATTCGAATGGTTTGGACATGGTCGATCTTCACTAGGGCATTGATGGCGGTTTCAAGGTTGGTTCTGTTGAGCAAGGGTTCCCCACCGGTTATCAGTATTTCTTTTATGGTTGAATGCGCTTTGACGTGTGCGGCCGCAGCCTTGACATCCTCTGGTGTCGGGCGTTTTTCTTTTCTTGTGCTCTTATGTTTTCTAAAGCAGAACCTGCAGTAAACCGGACAGCGCATATCCAGGAGGAAAATTGCACGGTTCTGGTACATCTGTTCCAGCACCCCTGCTTTAAAATGCCCGTCAAATGTAATAACATGTCCGCTTGGATCCAGCTCTTCGATAAACGGCAGGTATTGTTTTGCAACCATGTCCGACACCAGGGACTGTCGGATAACATGGTCTGAGAGCCGGACAGGAAACTGATCTATTACTGCCTGCAGTTTTGGTTTGTCATCTGCTGTGATAACTGTTTTTTTCTCAAGCTGATCCACTGTTTTTACAGCATGCAGATGGTTTCCAGGGATGACAGTTTCCAAAAGATGATACAGATACAGGGTTGGGATCTGAATATGGTTTATGACTATTGGTTCTCTTTGGCAACCAACCCGGGAAAAAAGTGCGTTAAAAAATCCTGGGCCATTGTTTTCATATCCGCACCTGCTGATGAGTTTTTCAAACAGGTTTTGTCCGCAATTTCCTTTTAGATCAACAAAAAATTGTTCTCCCAAAAGCTTTTGGGAACCAAACCTATTAAAAAATGCTTTACTGATTTTTTCAAGACCCCCAACATCAAGGCGTTGAAGGTCAAATCGGTTAACCGTCATGGCATCCATCTAATTTTTATTCACTGTTGCAAGTTTTCTTGCCCATTCACCCTTGTCAGACAGTATTGGCATATAATTGTAGAATTTTTCCAGAAGCCGGGCCGGGTGTTCGTCCACCTGTACCAGTTCCCTGCAGGAAGGGTTAACAAAATTTTCCAGAATCATGTGATCGATAAATGCGATCAATTTGTTGTAATACCCATTTACATTCAGAAAACCACAAGGCTTTCTGTGAATATTGAGCTGGGACCAGGTAAGAATTTCAAACATTTCATCCAGGGTCCCGAAACCGCCGGGCAAAGCGATAAACCCATCTGAAAGCTCTGCCATTAGAGCTTTTCTCTCGTGCATGGACTCCACGATTCTTAAGTCGGAAAGTTGGGTAAACCCCACTTCCATTTCAAACAGCTGTCTTGTGATAACCCCTGTGACATCCCCATTGTTTTTTACAACTGAAGTTGCAAGAACGCCCATCATACCGACACTGCCGCCGCCGTAAACAAGTCCGATATTCTTTTTTGCAAGTTCCTTTCCAAGTTGCGCCGCCAATTCAACATATTCCGGTTGTGATCCCGGGCTTGATCCGCAAAATACACAAATTCGTTTCATCTTTTCCTCTGACAAGTCACTGACCTTTTGTTAACATGAATCTGAATAGTAAAGCAGTTTTTAAAAAAAACAAGCACTATATCCTGATGCGGACCAATGAAGTATATTGAGACAATTTAATTTTTTTAAGGAAAAAATTGTAGAGAATCGCTATAATGCCATCTTTGATAGAATTGTTAAAAAACAAACAACCATGTGACTTACTGCATCAGGAAGGATAATGGATTTTTTAAAAGCAGTTTCAGAACCGGCACCGCTTCAAGGTAAAGCATATTTTTTTATTTTTTCGGAAAACGATATCCTTGTCAAGGAAACAGCAGATAATCGTGTATCCATCCCCTTAATCGAAGAAAGATCGATAGCAAAGATGAAGTTGACGGGATCCCATTTTTTGGGAACTATTAATCAGATTCCCTGTTATTGTGCCCACCTCTTTTCTGAGAATCTGCCGGACAGATACAAACTGATGAATCTGCGGGCCCTTTACGGCAGAGTTGACAATGGGTTCTGGAGTCTTTCAGGATATGCAAGGCAGATCCACGACTGGAATATGAATTTCAAATTCTGTGGAAGATGTGGTGCTAAAACGCATAAAAAAGAAAATGAGTACGCAAGAGAGTGCTCTCAATGTAATTTGATAAGCTATCCAAGGATTTCACCGGCCATCATTACCGCTGTCGTAAAAGACAGGCAACTCCTTCTGGCAAGGGGTATTAATTTCCCCAACAAGAAAATGTTCAGTGTTTTGGCAGGATTTGTGGAACCCGGAGAATCTTTGGAAGCATGTATTAAGCGGGAAATTTTCGAAGAAGTCGGAATAAAGGTGAAAAATATTCAATATTTTAAAAGCCAGTCCTGGCCATTCCCAGACAGCCTGATGATCGGGTTTACAGCTGAGTATGAAAGCGGCAGGCTTTTAATCGACACGAATGAAATTGTTGAGGCGGACTGGTTTGATGCACAGACCCTTCCCCTTGTTCCGGGAAAGCAGGCCCTGGCAGGTGAATTAATTGAGTGGTTTGTTCAAACACACGGCAATAGATCTACCCCATCATCTGATTGATGATAATTTTATGGGATTTTTCCGATCTTTTTTCTATACAAATCCGGTATTGTGATTAAAGTATAAGGGTGTTTATTACAAAGATTTGACAATGGTATTTTTTTTTAGGTATCTTTTGTAAGCGTTATTTGAATAGTTCAGGTTAATGAATTCATGGATAAGGGCAAGTGTATCAGTCGTATTCGCTCGGCAGTTCAAAACGGATCCCATCCAGGGCCTCCGGAAAAGGATCTGTTTCAGCCGACCAGTGTAATGGCATTGTTTGCTTTAGACAAGGACGTTGAGCTTTTGTTTATTCAGAAAGCAGATATAAAGGGATATCCATGGGCCAACCAGATGGCGTTTCCAGGTGGGCATAAAGATAAAAAGGATCTTTCAACTCAGGAGACCGCCTTAAGGGAACTTGAAGAAGAAATGGGGATACATCGGAAGAACGTAGAGGTTGTCGGGTCTCTTGGACACTTTCAAACTATTAACAGCAAGGATATCGAAGCCTGGATCGGTATCTGGAATCAAAAAGATGTCATTGAGCATGATCCTGCTGAAATAGCCAGGGTGTTTCATATCCCCTTAAAATATTTGATGGATCTTCATAAAGAAAAGCGGTTTCATCAAAAAGTTCCCAATGTCATGCAATTGACCTACCCCTATGAAGATATTTTGATCTGGGGGGTGACGGCAAAGATTTTATACCATCTTATTGAGGCGTTGTTAAAGGACGGTTAGTTGTTTTTTGATCGTCGTTTAAGTCTGAAAAATATTTTAACCACCAAAAAAAAACTCAAGAATGCCAGAAAACAGGGGAACCATACATGCTCCTGAAAAGATGGGTTGCTGGCGCCAACCATAACTCCGGCAACAGCAAAGATAATTACAAAGATCATACAGGTGATAAGCGCCCAGCAGGCAAAATTTGAGTCATACCAGGAAGTTATGGTTTTTCTGAAAAAAGGGTTTTGATCTAATCTCATTTGTATCCCCATTAAATTTATGGTAGAACCACAATATATAGATTTTTTTTCTTGACAAACAACAATATGTTGATTAAACCTATAACTCAGCGCTCCTGGTAAGCTTTTTTTACTGCCAACAAAACGTTTATAGAAGATAGGTTAATTTCAATTAGATTTCAAGAGGTGGATACATGTTTGAGCAAATTAAAAAACGGGATGGAAGAGTATCGGAATTTGATTCATCAAAAATTACCCATGCGATTCAAAAAGCAGGCGAGGCAACCGGTGAATTCAATGGAAGAGAAGCCAAAAAGATGACGATGAAAGTGGTTTCACTGGCAAGAGACCTGCGTCTTGGACCTATCCCTGAAGTAGAAGAAATCCAGGATATTGTGGAGAGAGTTCTTCTGGATTCTCCGTTTTATAAAACGGCGAAAGCATACATTATTTACCGTGAGCAGCATAACCAGATCAGAAAGATTGCCATTAAAGAGAATGTGGATTTAATGGAGTCCTATATTCGAAGAATGGATTGGAAAGTGAAAGAAAACAGCAATATGAGTTATTCCCTCCAGGGGTTGAACAATTACATATCTTCAGATATTACCGCAGAATACTGGCTCAACA
>JAHJLN010000332.1 GCA_018821715.1 Pseudomonadota bacterium
AGGGATAAATCCTCCTAAGTTCGTTCATATTACCGCCAGTTCATTTTTATATTTTATATCTTAACTCAAATTGCCATGATTGCCAAAAATAAACACTATCATGCCGGATTTGTCAATTCAATACTTTTTCACGGCTTCCCTGCAGTGTATCACTCTTTTATATTCCATCGACTGTTAGGCTTTAACAGCCTGATACAAAAGCCCTTACAGCCAAAACAGAATCGATTGTCAAATCATTTGGCACAAGTAAGGATTTTTCTGGTATTCTTCTTGCTGTTATCTTGCCTGGAACACATTAATCCATAGAATAAAGGAAGAGGACCCATATGGAAAACCTGATTGAAAAAATAATTTCACTCAATGGCAAAACTGCCGTCATCACCGGCGGATCATCCGGCATTGGTGCTGCAACGGCCCGTCTTTTGTCCCAAGCCGGTGCAGGTGTCGTGATTCTTGATATAAATCAGGATCAGGGAGAGACAACCGCCTCTAACATCCGGGATAATGGAGGGGTTGCCAGGTTTTATGCCTGCGATATCACAGATGAAACCCAGGTCAAGACTGCAGCAGCTTTTGTAAAAAAAACGTACCAGACCCTTGATATTTTATTTAACAATGCCGGGGTAATCGTTCGGAAAAATGTCATTGATCTTGAAGAATCCGAATGGGATGCAGTAGTTGATGTCAGCCTGAAAGGCACATTCCTTGTCTCAAAACACATGATCCCCTTGATGAAAGCCAATGGCGGATCAGTGATCAACACAGGTTCCGGCTGGAGCCTGAAGGCAGGAGAGAATGCTGCTGCCTATTGTGCTGCAAAAGCCGGCGTTTTGAACCTCACAAGGGCCATGGCCATTGATTTCGGCAAATACAATATTCGTGTAAATTGTGTGTGCCCTGGAGATACAGACACCAATTTACTTCGGTCAGAAGCACGGCAGCTGGGAGAAGATGAGACAGTTTTCTTAAAACAAGCTTCTGCAAGACCCCTTGGCCGCATGGGAACCCCGGATGACATAGCTAAATCCGTCCTGTTTCTGGCTTGTCCCCTGTCGGAATGGATATCCGGAACCTCATTGCTGGTAGACGGCGGCGGACTGGCTTAAATTTTATTTATAAAGGAAAAATTAATGATTGATTTTGCACACCCGTATATCCCCAACTCTGACACAACGATTCAAAAGAAAATACTTCAAGAGATCGGGGCAAGGGATATCGAAGCGCTTTTTGCTGAGATCCCGGAAGCCATAAGATTCCGGGGAACCATGGATCTTCCGGAACCATTGCTCTCAGAATGTTCTTTAAACAACAAACTGATGCAGATCATAAATAAAAACAAGACAACCTCCGATCATTTAAGCTTTCTGGGTGGCGGATGCTATAACCATTATGTTCCGGCAGTCTGTGACGAAATCAATTCAAGATCTGAGTTTTTAACCGGATATGCCGGAGAGCCTTTTGAAGACCATGGACGGTTCCAGGCCCTGTTTGAGTACGCCTCCCTTCTGGGAGAACTTTTAGACATGGATATGGTTTCCATTCCCACCTATGACGGCAGCCAGGCAGCAGCGTCCTCCTTGCGGATGGCGGCAAGGATCACTCATCGAAAAAAAATCCTGGTTCCCGATATCCTCTCCTGGGATAAAAAAGCCATTATTGAAAACTATACCACCGGCATTCTTGATCTTGAGTATGTCAAAAATGACCCGGCCACAGGAAAGATAGACATGGATGACCTTGCATCAAACTTGTCAAAAGAGGTTGCTGCCGTTTATATGGAGATGCCCTCCTTTGCCGGGATCATTGATGAGGGGGCCAAAGATATTGGCCAACTTGCCCATGATCATGGCGCGCTGTTTGTTGTAGGAGTTGATCCGTCGTCTCTGGGGATTATTTCCCCGCCAATTCACTATGGGGCAGACATTGTCTGCGGAGACCTTCAGCCCCTTGGACTTCATCTTGCCTGCGGCGGTAATCTGGCGGGATTCATTGCCTCTTCAGATGATGAAAAATTTGTTTCTGAGTATCCGACCCGCCTGTTCGGCATTGAATCCACCACTGAACCCGGAGAATATGGATTCGGTGATGTAACCTTTGACCGGACCTCTTTTGGCGCCCGTGAAAACGGCAAGGAATTCATTGGTACGGCTGCTGCCCTTAATGGGATTACCGCAGGGGTGTATCTTTCCCTCATGGGACCCCAGGGTATGAAAGACCTTGGAACAACCATTTTCAACAATACAGATTATCTAAAACACCGCCTCTCCAAAATCAACGGCATTAAGATTCTTTTTAAGGCTTCTGCTTCTTTTAAAGAGGTTTGCGTACAGTTTAACACCATATCTGTGGACAAAATCAATAAAAAATTACTTGCCCAAGGCATCTTTGGCAGCGTGGATATCTCAGGCAAATTCATGAAGATACAGAACGCTGCCATGTTCTGTACTACTGAAATCCATACAAAAAAGGATATTGACCGCCTTTGCCAAGCACTTGAATCCATTATCGATTAAGGAAAATTATTCATGGACAAACAAGATACCATTAACACAAGACAATTCCACCAGGCCAAATGGGATGAACCCATTATTTTCGAACTCAGTGAACCCGGCAAAAAAGGCATTATCTCCCCCCGGACCGATCTGAAAATTTTGGAAGAAAGGGGAAATGCCTTTGATACCTTTCCCGGGAAATTAAAAAGAAAAACCCCTCCCGATCTGCCGGAACTGGGACAGATGGAAGTTGTCAAACATTACTTAAGGCTCTCCCAGGAAAACCTTGGTGCAGACCTTAATGTGGATATCGGCCAGGGAACCTGCACCATGAAATACAATCCAAAAATCAATGATAAAATTGCAGGATCTGAAAAAATCATGAAGGTTCATCCATACCAGGATGAACAGACCCTGCAGGGCATCCTTCAGATCCTGTTTGACATGAATCTTTATTTCAGGCAGATTTCAGGACTTGACCGGTTCTCTTTTCAACCGGCATCCGGCTCCCATGCCATCCTGGGAATGGCCTCTATTGTCAGGGCGTATCATCAAAAAAACACATCAGAAAAAATCAGAGATGAAATTATCACCACTATTTTTTCCCACCCCTCTGATGCAGCTGCGGCCAAAACCATTGGATATAAAATCATTACCCTGTTTCCGGATGAAAACGGATATCCCGATGTGGATGCTTTAAAAGCTGCTGTGTCCGACAAAACAGCAGCACTTTTCATCACCAACCCTGAGGATACCGGCATTTACAATCCAAAAATCCGGGAATTCACCCGCCTGGTGCATGATAACGGCGGTTTGTGCTGCTATGACCAGGCCAATGCCAACGGGCTTTTAGGTATTGCACGGGCCAGGGAGGCTGGATTTGACATCTGTTTTTTCAACCTGCATAAAACGTTCGGCACCCCCCACGGGTGCGGCGGTCCCGGAGCCGGGGCCCTGGGGGTCATAAAACCCCTTGAGCGATTCCTGCCCAGTCCTTTGGTTGAGAAAACAAATGATCAATATGCCCTCAATTGGAACCTGCCGGATTCCATCGGCAAAATCCGACAGTTCTACGGCACAATTCCTGCTATTGTAAAAGCCTATGCCTGGATCAGAGCCCTTGGCGCTGAAGGATTGAAAAAAGTCTCCCAGACCGCTGTACTGAACAATAATTATATGATGAAAAAAATCCTTGAAATAAAAGGCGTATCAGCCCCTTTTGCCCCTGGCAGGATAAGAATTGAACAGGTCAGATTTTCTTTTGAAAAACTCTATGAAGATACTGGGGTAACCTTTGAAGATATCCAGGCCAGGATGGCGGATTTTGGCTTTCATATCTGGTCAAGCCATCATCCCCATATCGTTAAACAGCCCTTTACCATAGAACCCACAGAATCCTATTCAAAACTTGAACTGGATGAATATCTTGCAGGGTTGCAGAAAATTTCAAAAGAAGCCTATGAAACCCCTGAAATTCTTAAAACCGCTCCCCATAACAGCGTGACCCGTCGTCCCGGGCACAAAACCCTTGATGATCCTCTAAAATGGGCAGTGACATGGCGTGCCTATTTAAAAAAATGCAATGCCGGTCAAAGATTGAGGATACGGTAACCCTTGAAAATCGGCTTTATTCTAAATCCAATTGCCGGTATGGGGGGAACGGTCGCTTTAAAGGGGACCGATGGAACGTATATCCTTGAAAAAGCCCTGGAAAAAGGAGCAAAGCCTGTCTCCCCTCAACGGGCACTGTCAGCTCTTTTAAGGCTTGCTCACTTAAAAGAGCAGTTTGAAATCATCACTCCAGAAGGCTGCATGGGTGAAGCTGTCTTAAAAAAAACAGGCCTGCACTTCAACCTTTTAAATGATTTTGAGCCGGCCGTCAAAACCAGCTCTCATGACACACAGACAGCGGTTCAACGCCTGAAAAACTTAAAGATCGACCTTCTGATCTTTGCCGGCGGGGACGGGACAGCCGGTGATATCTGCAAGGTATTTGACAGCGACATTCCTGTTATCGGGATTCCATCAGGGGTCAAAATGCACTCAGCTGTTTTTGGCATTAATCCGGAAAGAACCGGCGACCTGATTGGTGCCTTTATACAAAAACAGGCCATGGAAATAAAAAATGTGGAAATTATGGATATGGATGAGCCCTTATTAAGAAAAGGCCTCGTATCCACAACTCTTTCAGGGTATCTTAAAGCCCCTTTTAAATTATCTTATACCCAAAACTCAAAATCCGGTTCTTCCCCTTCAGACAAAACATGCCAGGACGCCATCGCCAGACAGATTTTTTTAAATATAAAAAAAGGCATGCCCTATCTGATCGGGCCCGGCACGACATTAAATCAGCTTAAAGAGCTTATAGGGTTTAAAGGCACCCTGCTGGGATTTGATCTGGTTATCAATAAAATGCTTGTGAAAAAAGATCTGATGGAGAAAGACATCTTCGACATTGTAAAAACCCAAGAAACCTGTCTTGTGCTCACCCCTGTCGGCGGACAGGGGTATGTCCTGGGCCGTGGTAACCAGCAGATCAGTCCCCGGGTGTTACACCATATTAAAAAAGAAAATCTGATCATCGGGGCCACCTGTCGGAAACTGGCATCATTTGAAGGCCGCCCACTGCTGGTTGATACCGGCTGCCAAAAGACCAATGGGCAGCTCAAAGGGTACATAAAGGTGATCACAGGAATGGATGAAACAATGGTAATAAAAATTGATGCCTAGGACATGTTTCGAAATTCATCCATGGATCTGCCCCGAATGGCTTCAGCAATTTCAAACACATAATCGTAAATATGAAGTCCTTTGGAAGAGGCAATAATCTCACCATTTTCAACGCCAATGGCCTGGGCACAATATTGTTTCATCATTTCAATGGCAGCAAGGTTTGCCGGGAACCCGCCAAATAAATCCCAGGACCGAAAATAGGGGAAAAAGTGAAGTTTGCCATCCTGAATCCTTGTATCAATATGACGAAGGCAAGGCGGATCAATCAGTACCATATCAGACGGCTGACCCACCTGAAGAATCATCTGGTTGTTTCTGTGTCCCTTGTTTTTATAGGTCCATATCATCAATTCCATCTGGTTTACAAAGTATCTGTGATTTTCCTCAATTAAAATATTTCCGTCTTCCCATATATCTTTTTCCTGCACCAGAATTTTTGTCAATTTTTTATAGGCATCCGGCAGGTATTCCAGATCGCATTTACAAATCCGCTGGCCGTAGGTATAGGACTCTCCCGGTTTTTCCTCACCCGTCATCAGATACGGCAGATAATCATCAAGGTAGCTTTCTTCCACAGGATCAGGAAATCCCAGTGCCGGGTTGACCTTTGGCAGCAAAGGGATGCTGGCAGGATGCGTGATATGAATGGTAATAAAATCGAATTCAAGTCTTTTCTGACCTTCAAAGGACCCGCGGTTAATGGTAAAGGCGCGGCCTTGCTCCACACATTGATAAAGGGTTTGAAACCAGGCGTCCGAAAGGCTTGTGGCTTTAATAAACAGCGGTTGTAACATCAATTGCTCCTTCTTATTTTGTGACTTTTCTTCAAGGTTCAAAATATATACTTAAATCAGGATTGTGACAACCTAAAATTATCCGTGACTTCTTTTCAAGGCCCTCTTGACCTCATTGGCAAGTGCACCCACCCGAACCGGTTTCATCAGTAATCCAGACACTTTCAAATCTTGAGCTGTTTTCCCATTTATCATATCATTGTACCCCGTGCAGATGATGATGGGTTTTTGTGGATCAATGTCCAATATTTTTTGAGTTAATACCAGACCTGACATACAGGGCATGGTCATATCCGTTATCACCAGATCAAATGCCTGTGGGTGGGCTTTAAATATTTTTAATGCCTCTTCAGGCTCTAAAACTCCAATAACGTTATACCCCAGCCATTCTAAACTTCTTCCCATCAGATCAAGAATCATCTGATCGTCATCCACCAGAAGAACAGATTCCTGATCCCCCATCTCTGCAGCCTCTTCTTTGACTTCAATATTTTCAGGTTCCATCTCTACCAGAGGAAACAAAACATCAAATGTTGTCCCTTCCCCCTGACAGCTTTTAACCATTACAGCCCCGTTATGATGTTTAACAATTCCGTGAACAACGGCAAGTCCGATCCCTGAACCTTTTCCTATATCCTTTGTTGTAAAATACGGATCAAAAATACGATCCAGAATATCCGGATGTATTCCCTCTCCACTATCTGAAACTGTAATTTTTATATGATTTCCCAACTTTAATTCAGGAAACTTATGACTGTTATCTTCAGCCAGAAAAACAGGTTCACAAATAAGTTTAATCACACCATCACGGTTTTCCATAGATTGAACGGCATTAAGACAAAGGTTTAAAAAAACCTGGTTGATCTGAACCGAATCAGCCATGATAACGGATCGTTCTGTTTTAAATTGAGTAATGACCTCTACTGTTGCAGGTATGGTTGATTTTAGCAACCTGAGCAAATCATCCAATATCGCATCCACGAGAACCGGTTTTAAGTTCATTTCTGATTTTTTGCCAAAGCTTAACAATTGTTTTACAATATCGGCAGCTTTATTTCCCGCATAATGAATCGATTCAAGATCTGAATAAAGTTTGTCGGTTTTTGACAATTTTTCCATGGCAAGTTCAGTTGTCCCGACAATCACCCCAAGAATATTGTTAAAATCATGGGCAATTCCACCGGTAAGCGTACCAATGGACTCCATTCTTCTGGCCTGCATCAATTGTTCTTCCAGTTTCTGTATTTTTATCTGCTCTTTTTTAAACACAATAATCTGTGAAATCAAACTTGAAAATATTTCCAGGGGGCGAACCGTTTCATCTGTGGGCCTTAATCCTGATTTTGACTCATCTACGGAAATTACCCCGATAAAAGCTCCCTTTTCATTCATCATTTTAACGAATAAATTATCTTCAGGGTGCCAGGCATCTTCTTTGTCCGACAAACTCCCCTTTCCATATACCGTGGCTTCCTGCTTTAAAATCTCTTTCATCGTATAAGGGACATAGTAACTTTGACGGCCGACTTTTTCCCCTTGTTGAAACACATGATCATATTGGCTGGCCGGCATTTCAACCTTTCTTAACCGATCAATAATATCTGTTTCCAGTCCGCCATACCCGATAATGTCGCGAAAGGGTGAGGATGCTTTAAATATGGAAATCAACACCCTTTTATAATCAGAGTATTTCACAATGGCATCACATACTGTATTGAAAAATAGTTTTTCATCTCCAATGAGCAGCATGGACGCAGCTGCTAGGCTGAATTGCTCTGTCTGAGAAGAAAGGATCGAAAGCCTTTTCTCGCTGTTTGTCAAGCGATCCACAACAGTCTGCAGGTTTTGGTTCCCGGCTAATAATTCCTGGGTTCTGTCCTGCACTTTTAATTCTAGCTCATTTTTTGAAACCTCAAGTGCCCTTGCCGACAATTCGATTTCTTTAACCATGTTCATATGCTTGATGGTTATGACCCCGACGATGGCCATTAAAAATCCAAAATATCCATATACACTCAGATAATGGACAGATTCAAACCCAAGTGCACAAATAAGATCATGAATACAAAAAAGATACCAGATTCCAAACCCTGACAGAAACCACCACCTTTCACTGCCTGTTGACTCTTTTTTGTGATACCACATTTTCACAATATACAGACCCAAAACGCCCAGGCAGATCACCATCCCTTTGCCCAGTAAGGTCAAGGGCGGCTCAATATACGGCTGGGAAAGCCAGAGAAAATTTCTATATATAAATTCGTGCTTGATAATCAATCCAGGCCACCAGACCAGCAGCAGGAGGAGATAATTAAGCTGGACAATTTTTCTTTTTTGAGTTACCGGCTTTACGCCCAGATAATGAATCGTAAATTCATAACACGCATAAACCAGCAGGACAAAACATGAAATCTGGATATGCTCACAAATCTGATTCAATAAATTGGCATCAAGATTAAATTGTAAAAAAACAGCCATCCCCTGGAAAAAGACAATAAAGGATATGGCACATCCCCATTTATACCAGGGTGCGTTTTTGGTCTTTGCAGATAAAACGACTTGAGATATACCCAGAAAAGCAGCAATTGCCGCAACGATTAATGCACCTATGGATGATGGTATTATGTTTTGCATAATCAAAATCAGTTTTAAAATTTTAGATAAAAATCAAGGATTGTCCAGAAAGCATATCAGAAGGAATAGCTTCCAACAACTCTTAATTTGGTCCTTTTTATTACTGAAAAAGCATCCGCATTTGTCGAACACCCTAATTGCAAGAAACTTATGTTGTATACAATATGAGTTTTTTTAGGCCACAGTAGATATTCCTGATTTTCACAACCCTGTTTCAACAGCTTTTTTTGCAATATATGAATTGTTCCCATCGCATAGTAAGTTATTTTGAGTTATTATTGGTTAATATTAAATAAAATTTAAAATAAGAT
>JAHJLN010000333.1 GCA_018821715.1 Pseudomonadota bacterium
AAAAAAATGAAAAAAATAATCGCAATAACAACCAGTATTTTCATGTTTGTATGTTTTTCAACGGTATCTGCCTATGCTGGTGCTGCAAGACGGCATACCATTGAAGGGTTTATGCTGGGAACAGGTGTCGCCATTTTGGGTGCTGCCATCATCAATGGGATCAACAAGGACAACCGTCCTCAATACACTGATAATCGATCCAGGAATGGTGGACACCGTTATACGACAAACCGTTATGCCTATAAAGACAGGCATCATAACGGGTATCAGCACCGACCCAGTGGTCATTGGGAAATTGAAAGAGTTTGGGTGGAACCGATTTATGAAAAAAAATGGAATCCCGGCCACTACAACCGCAGGGGAGAATGGGTCAATGGCCGGAATGAAAAATTTTTAGTAAGAGACGGATATTGGCAGGAAGAAAAGGTGTGGGTGCGGTATTAACAAAACACAACATTTAATTAATTGTGAACAAATCAGACGCTATTGCAGACAATATTACTGAACAAGATCTTGTTGAAAGACTGAAAAATGGGCAGCAATGGGCTTTCAATAATCTTGTCAAAACATACCAGGACAGGCTTTTAAAAATTGCCTATGGTATTACCCTTGATCGTGAGGATAGCCTGGAGGTTGTACAGGATGTGTTTATCAGCGTCTTTAAAAACATTCAAACCTTCAGGCAGGACGCAAGTCTTGCCACCTGGTTGAGAAAAATAACCATTAATCAATGCCTGAACTGGAAGCGTAAATGGAAAAGAAGATTCAAGTGGAGCCATGACGTCATCGAATCAGAAAATGATAAACAACTGTTTAAAGAAAATAAAAAAAACAATGATCCGGAAATGCTGTTTAGAGAAAAACAATTTGAAAAGAATCTGATGAATGCCATTAAAACACTCCCGGAAAAAATAAGGCTGGTTCTCGTTTTAAATGCTTTTGAAGGACTTTCATATGATGAAATTGCAAAAACGCTTAACATTAAAAAAGGAACGGTCAGTTCACGGTTGCATTTTGCAAGGAAAAGCCTTGTTGAGTTATTGGAAATAAACAATTAAAAAGGGGATTTTTATGAAAAAAACATGTGACAACTATGCGCCTGAAGACATGAGCAGATTTGTTGACAATGAACTTCCCCCAAACCTGCATCGTGAGTTTGCACAACACCTTATTCATTGCCCGTCCTGCAGCCGTGTTGTTGAACAGTACAGATCCATAACCAGTGTTTTTTCCGGTCATGCCGATCAAGAAGTGTTAAAGATAGATGGTATCAAACTCAAGCAAAAACTTGAGAAATCCCTTCAAAATTCAGAAAAAACAACATTTGGAAATGTTTTTGGACTTTTGGGTAAAAATATTTACTTGAAACTTGCTTCCATTACTGCAATATTGATGATCAGCCTGTTTGCATTTCAAGGAAGTTTGTTTGGCCCGTCAGGCCCTAGTGCAATTGTAAAATCGGTTAACACAGATTTCACTTCGGTTATGATTATTGAAACTCAAAAGGAAAAACATACCATCATCTGGTTTTCCGAAACCTGATATAAAAGAGGTGTCATGGTCAGATTATTCAAGATATTAATAACAATTACAGGAATATTTTGTTTCCTTGTGCAGCCCGCATTTGGAAACAGTCAGGTTTTAACTGATGTAAAGGTGATTCATGCTTCAACAGGGTCCCAACATGTTGACCCGGGTCTGAACCCAATAATTTCTGAGCTTCAATCTGTGTTTAAATATACTGCATATCGACTGTTAAATGATCAGCAGTTAAACCTGCGCTTTAACCAGAAAGGAAGGGTAACCCTTCCCGGAGAAAGAACCCTTACGGTCATGCCGTCTGATATGGATGGCAAAAGAATCCGCTATCAAATCGAAATCCAGAAAAACAATCAACCGATTTTTCAAACCCAGGTGCTCTTGAGAAACAACAGCAGCATCACCATTGGCGGGCCCCAATTCAACAATGGCGTCCTGTTGTTCAATATTTCCGGATCCGTGCACTAACTATTGATTTTGATCTGAAGCAGTCTTGCAGCTTCCTTGTTTGACCCCAATAATATCGACAGCCATCTTGTGGATTCCCTTCCGCCCAGAGCGATTTTGACTGCCATGGTCAACGGAACCGAAAGCAGCATGCCAACCGGTCCCAACACCCATCCCCAGAACGCCAGGGATAAAAAGACCACCAGGGCCGAAAGCCCGGTTCCCTGGCCCATGACCTTGGGTTCAATTACACTTCCCACCACGATATTCACCATTAAAAACCCCAGAGATGCAACCCCTGCCGCCAAAGGCCCCAACTGGACAAGGGCCAGAAGAACTGCCGGAACAGCGGCAATGATAGAACCGATATTGGGGATATAGTTCAATAAAAAAGCAAACACCCCCCACATGACCGGAAAATCCACCCCCTGAACTGCCAGCCAGATGGAAATTACAATTCCCGTAGCAAGACTGGTAAGGGTTTTTATCCCCAGATACCGGTTCACTCCGGCTGTAATCTCATTGTATTTAACAAGATCTGTATTCTTATCATTAAAAATAGCACGCAATTTATTGGGAAATCCAGCAGCTTCCGATAGAATAAAAATAAAGGTTAAAAATACAAAAAAAGTATTGGTCAGCATCCCACCTAAACCGTTGAGCATGTTTGCGGCAAGCTTTAAAATATGGCTTGGATTAAATATTTCCGCAAGTTTTCCGGTTTCAAGTTCCACACCGTATCTGGATAAAAATTGCAGGCTTTCAAAGGTCAGGGTCTTTAATCTTTCCTGGTAAAACGGTATATTTTTTGAAAAATCTGCAATGGAAGAGGAAACAAGCGTTACCAATAGAATTTGCGTGACCACCACACCCAGCATCAAAATAAGAATGCCCAACAAGCTTGGAACACCTTTCTTCTGCATCCAGAACAGGGGCGGTGCGCAGATAATGGATAAAAATGCTGCCAGTAAAAAAGGAACCACAAGCATGGTTGCAGCTTTCATTCCGGCAACAATAATCACAAATGCGGCAAACTTAATTAAGGGACTAATGCGATAAGACATTTTTTCCATAGTGATTACACCTTTTTTGTTTTTTATTTTAACCCGTTGTATTCAAAGTCAATTGCAAAGTCAAGGAAATGAAAAAATCCTGTCTTTAAAAAAAACCGGAATCACTTAAATCATGATTGGTATTGACTTTCTTTGCCCGGCAACCTAAAAAATAGATATAATATAAATTTATAACAACTCAAATAAACATATGACAATTCCAAAATCAATTCTCGAACGGCTAAAACAAAATGAAATCACGGCAAGAAGATTTCATGAAATTGAAATCAGTATCTTAACCATATTAAATTTCCAGGATTTTATTGAAAAACTGTTGTTTGAAATCAGTTCAAAATTTGCCGTTCCGTATACATGGCTTTCAATTATTGAAGAAAGCAGTATTTCCAAGTATCTTCAAAATTTTCAAAATTCAAAACTGTTAAGTACCTCAACTGCTTTTTTATCCAAAGAACAATTTTCAATAATTTCTCAAAACCGTCTCAAGCCATTGCTGTCCAATAAAAATCTAAACGGATTCAGTGCATTGATTCCCAAAGCATCGGATTATGAAATCGGTTCCATTGCCATTGCGCCCATCACCCTGGACGGTGAAATTGTGGGAAGCTTTAACCAGGCGGATAAAGATGCCCACAGGTTTGAACCGGGCATTGATACGTCCCTGTTGGAACAGCTGGCGCTTAAAGTATCTTTATGTCTTTCCAATGTAACGGCACATGAACAATTAAAGTTTCTAGCCTTTCATGATCCATTGACCGGACTTTTAAACCGTGGGGTAATGGAAAGAGTCTTAGAAAGGGAGTTCCAACGGTCCAAACGATATCATATTGATCTGGCAATTCTGTTCCTGGACCTGGACGACTTTAAATCCATCAATGATACCTTTGGACATGATAATGGGGATAGGGCCTTATGCCATACCGCAGACTGTCTGAACAGCCTGAAAAGAGATTCTGATATCGTGGCTCGATTTGCAGGCGATGAATTCGTGGTCATTCTGCCTTCCACAAATAAAAATCAGGCGGAAAACTTTGTTGCCAGGGTAAAACAAAAATTGGCAAGTGAGCCTCTGTCTGCCAATGATACCACCTTTTATGTTAAATTAAGTCATGGTCTTTCTTCTGTATTTGAAAAAGGAATGGAATCTGCATCGATTCTTTTAAAGGCTGCTGACAAAAGACTTTACCAGGCCAAGCAGAACAAGTGATTTTTTATTGATAGGATTTCAATCGCTCAAGAAAACTGTCAACAGCCTCTTCTTTAGTTGCCCATGAGGTTACAAGCCGAATGGCGGATGTTTTATTGTCCAGTTTTTTCCAAATATAAAATCCATACGCTTTGCTCAAATGTTCTATTATATCATGGGCAAAAATTGGAAAAATCTGGTTTGTAAAAGATTTACTTAAAAATTGGAACCCCATTTTTTCAATAGTTGTGGATAATTTTAACGCCATTGCATTGGCATGATTTGCCAGTCTGAAATACAAATCATCTTTGAACAGTTCTATAAACTGGAGTCCGAATATCCTTGATTTTGCAAGCAATGCCCCCTTTTGTTTCAAATGGAATCTAAACCCTGGTTTTAACGTGTCATTGTTTATAACAACAGCTTCTCCCAGCATGGCCCCATTTTTTGTGCCCCCAATATAAAACACATCCACCAGGTTTGATAATTCCGGTAATGTCAGATCATTTTTTGTTGAACATAATGCGCAGCCAATACGGGCGCCATCCAGATACAGCAAAAGTTGGTTTGATTTGCAGAAACTGGAAAGGGTTTTTAGTTCCTTTTTTGTATACAGGGTTCCGGTTTCAGTTGCATTTGAAATAAAAACCAGCCTTGGCTTGACCATATGCTCATCACTGTGTTCATCTAATATGGGCTGTATACTTTCACAGGACAACTTTCCGTTTTCACTTTTTACCACATTAATCTTATGCCCGACATTTTCAATGGCACCCGCCTCATGGACATTGATATGACCGGTATCAGCAGCTATCACTGATTCATACGGTTTTAAAACAGATGCAATAACAATGGCATTTGCCTGTGTTCCCCCTGAAACAAAATGAATGTCAGCATCAGAATTTTGAATTTTTTGACGCAATATTTGAACGGCTTTGCGACAATACAAATCATTTCCATACCCTTCCTGCTGATCTGTGTTGGTCTGTTTTAATGCTTCGAGTATATTTGGATGAAGACCCTGGGTATAATCATTTTTAAAATTGTAAACCATTGTAAAGTTCCACATTTTCACAAAAAATTTTTGAGTGTTGAAGGCTTTTTAAAATAAAAAAAATCCCTGGCAATTATTATCTGCCAGGGATTTTAATTAGTTTATATCGAAACTATACGGTATCAGTCAAAAACCAATTCGATCTGTACCATTGGGGCAACATCCCCTTTTCTGGGGCCTAGTTTGATAATTCTGGTATAACCACCCTGCCTTGAATTAAACTTTTCTGCAACATCATTAAATAGTGTATGAACAACATCTTTTTCCCGAATCACTGCAAGCGCCTGCCTTCTGGCGTGTAAATCCCCTTTTTTTGCAAGAGTAACCATTTTATCGGCTATAGATCTTAAGCCTTTTGCTTTTGCTTCAGTGGTTTTAATTTTATCATGTTTGAACAGAGAAGTTACCATGTTTCTGAACATAGCCTTTCTATGGCTTGAGGTCCTGTTTAATTTTAATACTGATTTTCTATGTTTCATGGAAAATTATTCTCCTTCCTGATTGTTCTCATCTTCTGGTGGTTCAAAGCCTTCAAGATCCATACCAAGTGAAAGATCCATGGAAGCAAGGACTTCCTTTATCTCATTTAAGGATTTTCGACCAAAGTTTTTGGTTTTGAGCATCTCGCCGTCTGTTTTTTGTACCAATTGATAAATGGTATGGATTCTGGCATTTTTTAAACAATTGGAACTTCTTACCGATAATTCAAGCTCATCAACGGATCTGTAAATATTCTCGTTAAAGCCTTTATCAGCGTCGTCTTTAGAGTCTTCAATATGATCGGGTTCCATATCCTCATCAAAATTGATAAATGGATTCATTTGCTCTTTTAAAATTTTTGCAGCATATGCAACCGCATTATCCGGGGCTACGGATCCATCTGTCCAGACTTCAAGGGTTAGCTTGTCATAGTCGGTTTTATGTCCGATTCTGGATGTTCCCACAACATATTTTACCCGTTTGATGGGGGAAAATACACTGTCAATGGGGATGGTTCCTATGGGGGCATCCTCATCCTTATTGGCAGAAGAAAGCGCATAGCCTTTTCCGGGTTTTACAACCATGGTCATGTTGAGCACACCATTTTTGGAAAGCGTGGCAATATGCTGTTCAGGGTTAAGGACTTCGACCCTGCCGTCAGGGCTTACAACATCTGCACCCGTGACGTCACCTTCACCTTTGACACTCAATGTTAATATCTTGTCTTCAGTGTCTTCAACCTTGAGCTTCAGCTCTTTCAAGTTTAAAATAATTTCGGAAACATCTTCTCTAACATCAGATATCACACTATATTCATGAAGAGCATCATCAAATTTAACAGATACGATGGCTGCGCCGTATATGGATGAAAGAATGATACGACGCAGAGAATTCCCGATAGTGATACCATATCCCCTTTCAAGGGGTTCACATACAAATTTACCATATGTTGAAGTTGTGGTAACGTCAAGCTTCTCCGGCTTGATCATCTCTCGCCAGTTCACATATGCAAGTTTTTCAGATGACATTTATATCTCCTGAATAAATATTTGGACAAACCATGTCAATAATTTGCCTATTTTGAATAAAGCTCTACAATCAATTGTTCCTGAATAGGTAACGTGATGTCTTCACGAACAGGAACACCCACAACTTCGCCTTTAAATTTCTCTTTGCTGATTTCAAGCCATTGAGGGATACCGCGTCTTACAATGGCATCCAAAGAATCTGAAATAGCTTGAATTTTTTGACTTTTCTCGCGAAGTTCAACCACATCACCTTTTTTAACCTGATAAGACGGGATATTCACCTTTTTACCGTTTACAGTAAAATGGTTGTGTCTTACAAAATGTCTTCCCTGAGTCCTGGAATTAACAAATCCCATTCTGAAGACAGCATTATCAAGCCGGGTTTCCAAAAGGCTCAATAAATTTGTACCCGTGATTCCTTTCAGTCTATCCGCTTTTTGAAACGAAAGTCTGAACTGTTTTTCCGATATTCCGTACAGTCTTCTGACCTTCTGTTTTTCTCTGAGCTGAATTCCATAATCTGATAATTTGCTTCTTCTCTGTCCATGTTGTCCAGGAGGATAGCCTCTTCTATCAAAACTGCATTTATCTGAAAAGCAGCGATCGCCTTTCAAAAAAAGCTTCATATTTTCGCGTCTGCATTGTCGGCAAACAGAACCTCTATAACGTGACAATGTATTTCTCCTTTATCAAACGAGTCTTCTTATACCCTTCTTCTTTTTGGCGGACGGCATCCATTATGGGGAACCGGGGTAACATCTTTGATCATGGAAATGTTGAATCCAATCGCATGCAATGCCCTTAAAGCGGATTCTCTTCCAGGTCCGGGTCCTTTAACAAATACACCAACATTTTTCATGCCGTGTTCCATTGCTTTTGCACCGGCATCTTCTGCAACCAGTTTCGCGGCAAAAGGTGTACTTTTTCTTGAACCTTTAAATCCCTGCATGCCTGCACTGGACCATGAAATGGTATTTCCGTTTTCATCGGCAATTGTGACAATTGTATTATTAAAAGTGGACTGAATGTGCACAATTCCGGTAGAAATATTCTTTCTTACCTTTTTTTTGGATACAACTTTTTTCGACTTTTTAGCCATAATTAATTTACCTTTTGTATTATCCTACTTTTTCTTTTTGACCGCACCCCTTTTTGGACCTTTTCTTGTCCTGGCGTTTGTGCTGGTTCTCTGACCGCGACAGGGAAGGCCTTTACGATGACGGAGTCCTCTATAGCATCCCAGATCCATGAGTCTTTTAATATTCATGGAAACTTCGCTTCTAAGCTCGCCCTCAACCTTATACTCAGCATCAATGACTTTTCTGATCTCATTGACCTGTTCTTCGGTCAGGTCATTTGCTTTTGTAGTAGGATCAATACCTGTTTTTTCGAGTATTAGTTTTGATCTGCTTCCACCTATTCCATAGATATAGGTTAAAGCTATCCATGCATGCTTATTTTTTGGTAAATCTACTCCTGCGATACGTGCCAAATTTCTTTCCCCCTATCCCTGCCTCTGTTTATGGCGTTTGTTGATACAAATAACTCTTATGACACCACGTCTTTTTATTACTTTACAATCTCTACAGATTCTTTTTACAGATGCTCTAACTTTCATCCATTTGCTCCTAACCTAAGATTTTCTAAATTATATAAAATCTAATTTTTTATTTACCAGCGTACCGTCTATGCGTTTGCGAGCTATTTCGCAGTATTTCTCCGATATTTCAA
>JAHJLN010000334.1 GCA_018821715.1 Pseudomonadota bacterium
GAAAGGCAATCCAAAGATCATTGAAGTGAATTATTCCCCAGGATTCAAAGGATTAGAAGCTGCGACAGGGTTTGATATTGCCGGAAAGATAATGGAATATGTTGATTTTAAGCTGAATAAAAGAAAACAACCCGGAAAAGAATAGAGTTATGAAAATATCAAATATTGATCTGATTGAAGAACAAGGCATGATGAATGCCACAGCCCTGGTCCGGTTTGAAGATTGCAGCAGGCCCGACAGCCGGGTGTATATAAAAACTTTAAAAGCATATGAAAAAGGTTTTTTTGCAAACCCTGATGCCTTTTTGGTGGGATGCCTTTTACCGGCCCTTCATCTTGGAGAAAAACGGATTGCGATTGATGGCCAGATCTGCCCTTTTCTCAAAGAAGGCCTTAATGTTGCAATGCATATATTAAAAGACTGGACAAAAGGGCAGTACAAGCCGCTGATTATAGAAGGCAAAACAGGCGCTATCATTAAAAAATCGGATCTTCACAGGACCGGGATGGTCATGTCGGGGGGTATGGATTCTCTGGCAGCGTTAAGGTTGAACCGGTTAAATTATGCCCAGACCCATCCCGGGTATGTAAAAGACTGTTTCTTTCTCCATGGATTTGATATCGGCGGTGTTGTTGAAAGGGGAATGAAATATCCTGTGTTTGACAGGGCAAAAGAGGCCATTGTAAAAATTACCGATGATGCAGGGGCCCACCTTATCCCAGTATACACAAATATCAGGCATTTATGCGATGAACGGGTCTTATGGTTAAATAGCTTTTTCGGAGCGGTTTTAGCCGCCATGGCGCATTCGTTTTCCAACAGAATTGACATGATGTTTATCGGGTCATCCTATGATATTCCCAATCTGCATCCCTGCGGGTCACATCCCTTGCTTGATCCTGAGTATTCCAGTTACGATATGAGAATCCGGCACAGGGATTATGAGCTG
The DNA here is from genome assembly GCA_018821715.1 of Pseudomonadota bacterium. Lineage (GTDB taxonomy): Bacteria > Desulfobacterota > Desulfobacteria > Desulfobacterales > Desulfobacteraceae > Desulfobacula. The sequence continues at coordinate 951 of JAHJLN010000334.1, forward strand.
TCACGGCTTGAAAAAATAAAAATCGTTTCAAAATGGGATGCAGCATTTAACAATTTCAGGGTATGTCTTGCCAATGTGCCGGATCGCCTTAACTGCGGCAAGTGTGAAAAATGTGTCAGGACCATGACGGAACTCACGGCCCTTGGACTTTTACATAAAACCCGGGCCTTTGTTGAAAATGAAATCTTGCCTGAGGACATTGCAAGATTTGATATCTCCATACGGGTCCGTCCGCCCTTTTACAGGCCCATGGTTCCATTGCTCAGAGAACAGGGAAGGGATGATCTTGCAACTGCCATTGAAAAACAATTAAAAGGGTGATGATGAACAGAATTACTGTTTTAATACCTTTGGTGAATATGCTGGGTGCAGTGGCCATCTATTTTTATTTTTCATTCATCCTGCCTGCCTATGAACTCGGGGTTGATATTCCTGCATATTTTTCTCCGCTTTTTACTGCAATCGGAACTGTACTGCTATGTTTGTTAGGGGTTTTGTTTTTTCGACCCTCCGCAAAAATCATGTTTGACGTGGCATACGATAGAATTAAGATCAAATCCCTTGAAGAATCGGAAATTTATCGTCTTCAAAGAGAAGCACTAAGGTTTCCAATGCTTGTGACGACGTATGCTTTTCTGGTCTGGATACTGGCCGGTTTTATTTTCGGTTTTTTAGAACCCATGATTACAGCCGGGATTTTTAACAGCCGGACACCTGATCTTGTTTTGTGCATGCAGCGGTTTTTAGGTATATCTCTTCTGGGCGGAGGCATTACATCAATGATTCTGTATTTTATCCTGGAAAATGAATGGCGGTCCTATATACCTAATTTTTTCCCCGGCGGTCATTTGAACAGAGTAAAACATGTGTTTAAGCTGAATGTCAGAAAGAGATTTTTAATCGTGTTTTTAGGAATAATTCTTATCCCTCTGCCGATAATCGGCATGACCATTTATGCAAGTGTCCGGGAAATGCATATGGCAGATGCCATCACAAGGAGTCAAATCATTGCTTCTCTTGTGTGGGAATTGGGGTTCATTACAGTGGATTCACTGGCCATTGTACTGATTCTGGCCTATTTCTTGTCAAAAAGTATCCTGGTCCCGCTTCTTGATATTAAAAAAGCCATTAAAGAGGTTGAGAATAATAACCTGGATACCCGTGTGGAAATTCTTTCCAACGATGAGCTGGGCGATGTGGCGGAAGGTTTTAATCTGATGATCCAAAGCTTAAAGGAGAGCCGGAAGGTACAGGATTCTTTTGGAAAGTATGTTTGCAAGGAGATCAGAGATGAAATCATTGCCGGCAGTTCTTCCCTTGATGGTGAGATGAAACGCGTCACCCTGTTGTTTTCAGATTTAAGAAATTTTACAGGTCTTGTGGAGAAAAATCATCCCAAACATGTTGTAAAAATCATGAATCAGTATTTTAACGAGATGACCTTAGCTGTAAAAGAGCATAAAGGACTTGTTATTCAGTATGTAGGAGATGAAATTGAAGCAGTTTTCGGTGCGCCGGTCGGGTTTGATGACCATCCGGAAATGGCTGTAAAAGCAGCGCTTGCCATGAGAGAAAGGCTTTCCCGGTTAAATAAGAAACTTGAGCAGCATGGATTTGAACCCCTGGCCCATGGGATCGGTATCCATTCAGGTGCCGTGCTAGCGGGCAATATTGGAAGTATGGAGAGAATGTCCTATGCTCTGGTCGGAGATACGGTTAACTCTGCTTCACGGATTGAGGGGCTTACAAAGGAATATGGATGCGATATTATTTTGAGTCAGACCACGTATAATCTTTTAACCGGATCATATAACACACAAAAACTTGCATCGGTAAACGTCAAGGGCAAAGAGGATGAGCTGATTATCTACAAGCTTTTATCATAAAAAAAATCAGTGGTTATTTTTCTTGAACCTTTCCGTGCAGATGGCGAATATTTCGACTCAATACAGAGCAGATTTGAAGGGCAATTCTCGGATATTCCATGACGGTTTCTTTGAATTCTTGTTTATGGAGAATCAGAAAGCGGGAAGGAGCCGTTGTCTTGATTGTTGCTGATCTTGGAGAATCATCGATCAATGCCATTTCTCCAAACGCACCGCCGGATAAAATATGATCAATGATGACTTCTTTGCCGTCTGCATGTTCCATGATCACATCAACTTCGCCCTCAATGATCAGAAACACAGTCTCTCCAATCGTGTTCTGTTTGATGACCGTCCGATCGGAAGGGTAGCCCAGTTCTTTTGTGACAGCTGCAATGGCAGCCAATTCAGAAGCACTGAGACCTGAAAAAATTTCAATCTCTTTTAAAAGAAGTATTTTTTCACCCAGAGAAATCTGGGTTGATTGTATTCTCTGGGGATCAGTAGATGCGGTTTGGTTTTTTTTCAAAATCATTTCAACTTCCTTTAAAA
>JAHJLN010000335.1 GCA_018821715.1 Pseudomonadota bacterium
AGCAAAGAAAAAAATAAAATTTCTGAAATAAAAGAAAAATTAAACATTGTCTTTGAAAAAGTCGGTGCGCTCACAAAAGTTCAGCGTCTGCTTATTTGCCTTGTAACATTTGCGATTATTGGTGGCGTCTACTATTATTTTATTTTTATGCCAAAGTATGAAGAATTAAAAATAGTCCAGAAAAACTTACAAATCCAGGAAAAGAAACTTTCAGATTATAAGAAAAGAGCTGCTGAGATTTTAAAATATGAAAAATTGATGGCTCAAACCCAGGAGGAGTTTAACCTGGCAATGAACGCTCTTCCGGATAAAAGGGAAATTCCATCTTTACTGACTGGCATTTCCAATGCAGGAAGCGGTACGGGTTTGGCTTTTCTTTTGTTTCAACCGGATAATGAAATTAATAAAGAGTTTTACCAGGAAATTCCTGTCTCTATAAAGGTTGAGGGACGATATCATCAAATTACGGATTTTTTCTTTCAAATTACAAGGCTTAACAGAATAGTGAATATCAACAATGTGGAGGTGAAAGGCAAGCCGGATGGGAATACATTGGAAATGAGCTGCAAAGCAGTCACTTACATGTTTGTTGAAAAACAAGAATCAAATGATAAAAAGAAACCTAAAACAAAAAACAAATAGGAATAGATATAAAAAGAATTTATAATGATGGTTAAGTCAAAAATTATAATAGTAACACTTATGTTCGGTTTTGTTTTTTTTCTTTTTTCATGTGATGACCCGTCACCTGCAAAACAGAAATCATCACCAAATGTTATTTCAGGAAAAATATCCCAACCTGATATGCAGGTCAACTCTTCAGAAGAGAATAAAAAAGATGAATTAACCGCCAAGGGCAATCAAACACCTGCAATAGAAAATGATCCTCAGACGGTTAAAAAAGAAACAGATAAAGAAAAGGACGAACATTATAATTCCCAAGGAAAAATTGATCCGTTCAAACCGTTAATTCAGGAAACAGTGGAAGAAAGCACCCCTGTTGTCGATGACAGACCTAAAAGGATTCTGACCCCTCTTGAAAAAATTGAGCTAAGCCAAATTCGCCTGGTAGCCGTTATCATCATGAAAGGCAAGCAGATTGCAATGGTAGAGGAGGCAAGTGGGAAAGGGTATGAGGTCGGCATCGGAACCTATATCGGAAAAAACCAGGGAAGGGTATCTGAAATTCAAAACAGCAGTATTATGATTAAGGAGCTTGTTAGGGATTATAAGGGAAGGCTCAAAGAGCATGTTCAGGAAATAAAACTTCATAAAAATGATGATGAGGAGTAATATGCCTTTTTTTCAAATGAAAAAAATAAAATGGTCAGTTAAAATAATTGGTTTTCTTTTGACTGTAGTCATTGTTACCGGGTGTGTTGCCCAAAAAACTGAAGATGTTAAAACAGCAGAGCAGACACAAAATAGTGCAGCCGTATCAGATAAAAGCACTGTTGTTCTGGCGAATAGACAGATAAGCGATATCAGTATTGAGCAACAGGACCAGATGATTGAGATCCGAATACAGGGAAATCAAAAATTGGTCTATACATCCATAAAACAATCCTTTCCTTTTGGAATTGCCATCTATCTTCCGGAAACTCAAATTTCCGAAGGGTTAAGAACGATGATACCTGAAAATAACAGTATTGGTGATCTGATCGTTGGATATGCGGATAAGGAAAAGACAACGGCAAAAGTTGAGATTTTGTTAAAAGAAGATCTAAGCTATGAAGTGACTGCAAATGACAATGTTTTGAACGTATCACTTTTTGGGAACACACAGAAAACTCAAACAAGCCTCACCAAGGACCTGGAGCCACAGGAAACAGCAAATATTGCAGAGAAAAAGCTTCCGGCACAGCCCGTCATGGAAGAAACGGTTGTTATCCCGGATAAAACAGCAACAATGACCCATATTGAGTTTAATACAATGGAGGACGGGAAATCCGACATTGTTGTCCAAACAAATCACCCAGTGAAGTATGACATCACCCAGGCAGATGGCGGAAAACTGTATTTGAATCTGTATAATACCATTATTCCTGAGTATCATAAACGGCCGCTTTTAACTCAATATTTTAAATCTGCGGTGGAAAGTTTAATCCCGCTGCAGATTCCGGGGAAAAAGAAGAATTCTAAAATCGAAATAAAAATACGGGATCAGGTTCCCTATCGGATTGTTCAGAACCAGAATATTATCTCGCTGTTTTTTGAACCGGCCAGGATAGAGCCGCCTGTGTTCAGTAAGGCAAAGAAAAAAGTTCTCAGTGGCACCCAAGTCCAAACGGTTGAAGTTCAAAAACAAGAAACTGGTTTGCCTGAGGAGAAGACACTGGTTGCGGATAATAAGAAAAGTATGGAAGAAGAGATTTTTGGACCCCAAAAAAAATATACAGGCGAAAAAATCAAGCTGGACTTTTATGAGACAGATATTAAAAATGTTTTCAGGATTCTAAGAAGTGTTGGAGGACTCAATTTTGCAATTGATAAGGATGTCGAGGGAAAGGTAACCTTAACGCTTCAAGATCCGGTTCCCTGGGATCAGGTGATGGACCTTGTATTAAAAATGAATAACCTTGGCATGAAAAAAGAGGGAAATGTTATCCGGATTGCGACGTTAGATACCATTAATAAAGAAGAAAAACTGGTACAGGAGAGCATCGCTGCCTTTAAGAAGTCTTTAGAACAAAAAGAAAGTTTTGAACCGTTGATCACAGAGTACATCCCCATAAACTATTCAGATGCTGAAAAAGATATTAAACCGCATATAGATCAAATTCTCTCAAAAGACAGGGGCAAGATAAGTGTGGATAATCGGACCAACATGGTAATTGTCACTGATACTCAGTCAAAAATCGATCAGGTAAAAGAGATTATTTATCGGTTGGACAAGGTCACGCCGCAAATTATGATCGAGGCAAAAGTGGTAGAGGTGACAAAAAATTTTTCAAGGGAACTTGGCGTTGGTTTAAGTATTTCCAAAGGGCAGACTACCCTTACACAAAGCAGAGATCGGGATTTCAGTGTTGCCTTGAATAGTCCAATTGCAGCTCCGGTGAATACAGGCGCCTTTAATTTTTATAGAATTTTGGGGTCCAATCTTTTAAGTATAAATGCACAATTAACAGCATCTGAAGCAAAGGGTGATGTTAAAGTGGTTTCTTCTCCTAGAATCCTTACCCTGGATAATAAAAAAGCTAAAATAAAACAAGGCCTTGAATATGCATATCTTGAACGGGACGATACCGGTGGATCCTCGGTTAAATTTAAAAATATTGATCTGTTGCTGGAAGTAACCCCCCATGTGACACCGGATTCGAGAATTTCAATGAATGTTTATTTGACAAAAAACGATATTGACTCCGTTACCAACGGGGTTCCGTCTCTTGCAACCAATGAAGCACAAACAGAACTTTTAGTAAATAATAACGATACCATCATCATCGGCGGCATCGTAAAAACAACGGATAATAAGAGTACCTCCGGGACACCTTTTCTTTCTGGAATTCCTATTTTAGGAAGACTTTTTAGAACAGATACAGATACAGATAACAGAAATGAGCTCTTAATCTTTCTGACACCATCCATTGTGCAGCTGGAACAGAAAAGAAATACAGGTACAAAAACAGACTAATTTAGTTTTGAAAGCCTTTTTCGTGCTTCTCTGGCGAGGGGAAAGGTTTCCGGTACAAGTTTAATGACAAGGTTCCAGGATTTTTTGCATTGTCAAAATCATAAATTGCTTCATAGGCTTTTGCCAGATCAGAATGAAGAATGGCAACACCTGGATTTTTTTCCAACATATGGTGAAGATACTCAATTGCCTGGTTGTGATCTCCTGTTTCAATATATATTGAGGCAAGTCCATGCACAGAAATTAAAAAATCAGGTCTGATATCCAGGGATTTATTAAAATATAATTTAGCTTTTTTAAACAATTTTTGATGATAATACGCCCATCCAAGATTTGCTAAAGGGATTTCAGGGGTAGCATATAAAAGGTTCTCGGAAACCTCTTCAAAACATTGGATCGCAAGATCCCATTTTTCCTGTTTCAGATAGGTTGCTCCAAGATGATTCTTCGCATGAATATAGTCCGGCTTAAGCTCCAATGCTTTCTTAAAATGAGTTTGAGCAAGATCATATCTTTCCTTGGCCATATAAACCAGTCCCAGGCTGTTGTGAAGATAGGGATCATTGGGAATCGTTTTATAAGCTTCAAGAAAAGTTTTTAAGGCTGCCGTATATTGTCCGGCGTTATAGTATTCATCACCCAGCCTTTGGGTTGCAACTGCAATCTCTTTTTCCTGTTTTGTATCCATATTTTTAGGCGCACAGGATATCAGAAAAAGAAAGGCAAAAAACAGGGGACATAGATTTTTCATATGGTTTTTCCCTTTTATTGAGCAAATGTCTTGGTTTTTGTGGATAGGATTTTAATATCTTCTTTTTCCAGGTAACTCTTCGCATTTTGACTTAATGGTTTAACAGGGACAAACAATTTATCCTGCTCTTTTGTTGCATAAAGCCCATCAATTATTTCAACTGTTTCACCTGTAAAAAAAGAAGGATTATCCCATGTTGAATATCCAAGATGTGAAAATAATTTTTCGGCAAGTTCAAGGAGAGTCAATTGGGGGGGGATAAGGATTATTTCAAACTCTCTTTTCTCCAGGACATCCAGGGCAGACCCATAGACATTTCCAAAATTGATTAAAAGATCGGTGGTATCTTTTCTTAGAACTCTGCCAAAGGATGCCTCAAGACGAATATTGTTGAGCATAAAAGGTATTTTAGCGTCTGGGATATAGTCATACTCTGTTTGCGAAAGAAGTATTTCAATAATTTTTTTATGTTCTAAGGTGATATTGCTTTTTTTTAGTGGTTCATTTTCAGTAGCATTTTCTAATTTATAAATGGTTTCCGACATTAATTGAGTTTTTAAATCCTTCCAATACGCTTGTACGCTTTTTAATAATGCATCATTAACATTCTCGCCGGAAATAATGAGTATTTTTGAGCCATCACTGGTTTCAATAATGGGCGATGAAGATAAATCAAGAACCTGGCCGGCACTGTTTCTTTCCGGGAAATACATTTTCCCGTGGCTTAAAAGGGTTCCGCCAATAAGTGAAGAATATTTTTTTAATTGTATCAGTTTAAATGCTTCAACCTTGAATTGTTGAATTTCTTGTTCCTTTTTCTCGGCTCCGGGTTGCCGGGTATTTCCGGATAAAAAAGACTGGAACCATGGTTGTGACTTAATTGAAGGATCCGGCAGATAAATATCCGCGCCTTCGTAAACAATATTAATGTTTTTTATACTAGGGTTTGCTAATTGAAAGGCTTTGAGCCCTTCAGCCGAGATGGCACCCCCTTTGTTTAAAAAGTCCTTGTCGATCAGGTTTGAAATATTTTCGCCTCTTTTTATTTTGTGTTCCTTAATAAAAGGTGCCAGGTCAAGATGTTCCGGTATGGCTGAAAACTCAATTACCGGAACATCAACATTTCCGGGCGTACTCTGATCATAGTCGTCTTTTTCTACTTTTTTTAACGGAATAAGGATATGGATGCCTGGTTCAATGGCATCAATGTTGCTGATTTGCGGATTGATTTCTTTAAAGATGATTAAGAAATGGGGGAAATCTTTTTCTGAAATCTCCCCTTTTTTTCTAAAAATTTTATATAACCAGTCATCTCTATTAACGGTATAAGGTTCACACAAGACATCTTCATCCTTGTATTTAAAAATTGAATACCGTTTATAAGAAGTTTTGACCCCCTTGGCCTCTGTCGTAGACAAAAAAGCAAAGGTCCCATAAGCATAAAGGGATAAAATGGTAAAAATAAAAATTTTAAAAAAAATGCAGTGTTTCATAAATTATAAAGATGCTTTTAAATTCAGTCTTTTGGCAATTTTTTCCGAAATATCTTTTACAAACAATTGGAAATCTTTTTCTCCCAAACGTTTTTCCTGTGAAGGAGTTAGGTTTGGATTATCAGGCTGTATGAAAGACGGCAGGTTGATATTAGCCGGATCAGGTTCTATCTCATAGGCTTTCGGCAGTTTTGATTTGAAATACAGGTCTTGAAATTCGGAAAATTTAATGGCATGTGCCGTTGCATCAAGGATGGCTGTTTCCCCTTTGTGAACAATATTTATTTCTAAAGCCTTAACCAGTCCTGCAAGACATTCTCCACCCTGGGTACAGGCAATATGCCCGTTTTTATTGGCAATAAGCTGCCAATCCATGATGGACTGTTCTGTTACTTGAACAAAGAATACCTGGGGATGACCGGCAAGTGAATTATATTTTTCCGCAATCTTCACAACCCTTGGCATTGAAACCGGATTTCCGATCATTGCAGCCTGGGCAACGCTTGGTTTTGTATCCATGGGTATAAATTTTCTTTTCGCCTCATCAGGTTCAAGATAGTATTTAAAAACAGGGTCAGCATGTTCTGACTGAACACCAATAATTTTTGGCAGCGAATCAATGATATCGGCTTCATAAAATTTAATAAACCCATTCATGACAGCTGAAATATTGCCGGCATTTCCAATGGGAACAACCACAACTTTGTTCTTCATATCCCATTCAAAATCCTGGGCGATTTCATATGAATATGATTCCTGCCCCAGAATCCGCCAGGCATTTTTTGAATTTAGCAGCACAACGGAATATTGGGTTGACAGATGTTCGACGATTTTCATACAGTCATCAAAAACACCGGGAATCTCAAAAACGTGTGCGCCGCTTCCCAGGGGTTGTGACAACTGTTGAGAGGTGACCTTTTTATGGGGTAAAAGAACGGCAGATTTGATTAAAGGGCTAAGATATGATGCATAGAGTGCGGCAGCGGCAGAAGTGTCACCCGTGGAGGCACAGACAGCAATAACATCTGAGACCAGATTCTGGTCAATCAGATATTTGATGCTGGATATTGCACTGGCCATACCGCGGTCTTTAAAAGAGGCACTTGGATTCTGTCCGTCATTCTTATAAAAAAACCTAAGCCCTACCTGGCCTTTAAGTCTTTCATTGGCTTCAACAACAGGGGTGTGTCCTTCGCCGAGATAAACAATAGATTCCAAAGGGATGCAGGACCCGATAAATTCATGATACCTGTAAATGCCTTTGAGCGCAGGTATTTTTAAAAGCTTCCTGAAATCAAAAATTTTTTGCCAGACTATTCCTGAAATCTTTTTTAAAGATGAAGCGTTTCGGTCATGAATCAGTAAAACCTGGTTACAGGAAGGACATACATATAACAGTTTTTCTATTGAGTATTGGGCAGAACACCCAAGGCACTTATAATACAGATCCCCTTCAACTTTTGGTATGATATGGGGTTTTACATCCTCTGGGAAGAAATCAAGCCTCATGACGAATCACCTTTTGCCCCCCCATGTAGGATACCAGGACATCAGGGATCATCACAGATCCATCCGCCTGCTGGTAGTTCTCCAGTATGGCTGCAAATGTTCTCCCTACAGCCAGCCCGGACCCATTTAATGTATGAACGAATTCAGGTTTTTTCGTATTTTTTCTTCTGAATCGTATGCCGGCCCTTCGGGCCTGGAAATCCAGGCAATTGCTGCACGAAGAGATCTCCCTGTACTTATCCTGGCCCGGCAGCCAGACTTCAATATCATAGGTTTTAGTTGCTGAAAAACCTAAATCTCCTGTACAGAGTGTGACAACCTGGTACGGCAGTTCAAGAAGCTCAAGAATTTTTTTTGCATTGGTAACCAGAGATTCCAACTCATCAAAAGAGGTTTCAGGTGTTGTCAGTTTCACCAGTTCAACCTTGTTAAACTGGTGCTGACGGATCAATCCTTTGGTATCCCTGCCGTATGACCCGGCTTCTGACCTGAAACAAGGCGTATAGGCTGTAAATTTGCAGGGAAGCATTGACTCATCAATAATTTCATTGGCATAAATATTGGTCATTGGGACTTCAGAGGTGGGAATCAGGTAGTAATCCCATCCTTGGATTTTAAAGAGGTCTTCTTCAAACTTGGGTAATTGACCGGTTCCGGTCATGGTTGCCCTGTTCACGATAAAGGGGGGCAATGTCTCGGTATACCCGTGTTGAGAAATATGGGTGTCCAGCATAAAATTGATCAGTGCTCTTTCAAGTCTGGCGCCGTTTCCAAGATAGAGTGGAAATCTAGCGCCTGCCAGTTTTGCAGCTCTTGTAAAGTCAAGAATGCCTAAGTCTTCACCAATCTCCCAATGGGATTTTACTTTGAAATCAAACTTTTTAGGTTCCCCATGGGTTTCTTCAAGCCTGTTTTCAGTATCATCGCGGCCGACAGGAACATCTTCATGGGGGATATTCGGCAGAGAGATAAGAAAGTCATGGATGGCTTCTTGAACTATTGCAAGTTCCTTATCCAGTCCTTTGATGGTTTCAGACACTTCTTTCATTTGTTCGATAAGGGATCCTGCATCTTTCCCTGATTTTTTCATTTTTGCGATATCATCTGAAACCACGTTTCTTTTATGTCTTAATTCTTCTATTTCCAAAAGCCAGGCTTTTCTTTTGTCGTCATTATTTAAAAGAGCTATAAAGTCTATTTTAGCCTTTCTTTTTTCCATTCCATTTTTAACAACCTCAAGGTTGGTTATTACATATTTTAAATCCAGCATTTTTCTTATTATTTTTCCTCGTCCATATCAGCTAAGTTCTTATTATAAAAGATTCTTCAACAATTATAACCTGATACCACGGGGGGTGTAAACAGTCAACGATTATTGCAGGTTGACAATTTGGAACAGGTGTATAATATTTGCTAAAAACTTTTTTCGTAATAAAAGGAACAAATAGTGATGGATGAAATAAAGAACGGAAAAAATAATAATTTAATTTTGGTGGCCGAACGGCTGGCAAAGCTTACAAAAGAAGAACTTTCCGAAAAATACAAGCGGATTGAGCATAAGCTGTTTGAATTTGCCAATTTCATGGAAGCTCAGCTGGCATTTTTATATACCCCTGTAAGCAATGAAATTCCCACTGAAGGAATTATCAAAAAAGCATTGCAAATTGAAAAAGGACTTGCCCTGCCGGTTTTTACGGATGCAAAAAATGCCATCAACCTTTATAAAATCAGTAATTACAAGAGAGATCTAGTCTTAAACGCCAATGATATACTTGAACCGGATATTGGAAAATGCAAAAAGATCTCATTGGAAGATATTGACATTGCAATTATTCCCGGGCTTGCTTTTGATGACAAGGGCGGAAGAATAGGGTTCGGCAATAATTTTTA
>JAHJLN010000336.1 GCA_018821715.1 Pseudomonadota bacterium
ATTCAATAGTAGAATACAGTGAACAAATTGCGTTCCCATTCATTAACCAAATGGATGCAAACACATCGTATAGATCCTTTGTCTCTTCAATAATTGTTTTATAGTTATGTTCCCAAGCAGAGAAATTGACATACACAAGTAAATTTAGTTTATGAGGTTCTGAATAAAATTTACCAATTTTCTTTTGGATAGCCTCTCGAATCCAGATAGGGCCATTTTCTGTTCCAGGCTCCCAATTTTCATACTCCCATTCTTGGTAGTTACCGTTCTTATATTCATCTCCACGTCGTCTATTAGGTTCTTGAATTTCAGTGAGTTGAAATGGGAACTCATGATCTCCAACTTTAATTGTAAAATCGAAATCCTCTTGGAGGTCTATTTCATCTATACCAATTGAGCAAGGTTTTATATTTCTGTGATACCCTTTTCCAAAATAGGCGGCACACCATATCTCTTGAGTTTTTGAATGAAGGGGTTTTGTAAAAAAATCAGTAGAAGAAACTTCTTTTGTAAGTTTTTTGTAGTATCCTTCTAATTCTTTTGGAGAAAAAAATTTTGTAATCATATTACATGAAACCTAACGGTTGAACTGACGGGCCGCGCCACAGCACTCTAAAAAGGCGGCTAAATTGCTCGCGGTCCCGTCCAGTGATGGTTATGTCTTTGCGTTTAACTGGGCATCTAAACCTTCAAGGTTTTTACATCAATCTCATCCCTCAACCAAAAGGAACCACCTCCAGCAATTGAGTATCTCTTTTCGTGTCCAAAGTTGTCTTTTACAGTGACTCGAAAACTTGCCGGGTGTATACCAGCAACAATAAACCCATAGTGATACCAAGGGAAAAAACTTGTTTTTAAGATTGTGAAGTCATTTTTCAATGCCCAATTTTTAATCTTGATCCTTGTTTTGATATGTAATCTGACTATCCAAAACAGGAAAACATAGAATACAAGCATATAAAAAATTTCAATTATTTTATCCATAATTCTTTTGAGACATAACATGAAAATCACCGGTGGAACCCGGTGCATTTTTGTTGTTAGTTGACCCCATGGTCATTCATTTCAACAATTTTTGGGTGTTTCTTTTCGATATCTTTGATAAGAAATTTAGCCTCAGCTTCATCTATGCCTGAACCAAATTGAACAGTTTTGGCACCATAATCAAAAGCTAACCGCCCTCCGGATATACCCCAAAACTCCATACTACCAGACATGGTGAACATTGAAGGAGAAGAATTAGATATCCTCAAAGAAACAACATCTTTTAAATGATATTCCTTCTTGCGTCTCCAGATCGGCGTAAGCTTCTCAATGACAAAGGCATCAAATGAAATAGAAATCCTTTCGAACCCTTTTACTTGCCAGAGCCAAGTATAAATCGCAAATGCTCCTCCAACCGTCCATCCTCCAAGCCAAGCGATCAAAAAGACGCCACCAAAAGCGCCTGGGACACTTTCTGTGATTCCTGGTAGACTGTTACTAAATAGACCAAAAATTCCAGCTGAAAGGATACCAATCACTGAAACTTCCCCAACTGCCCATCCAATTAACCAAAAACCTAAAAATAGAATGATGAACCAATTTTTTTGGCTTGGTATCGATATAACTATTTTATTAGATGTTTCTTCTAATTGATACCGTTTTTCCCCAACCTCTTCAAAAGCCATATGATTTTCCTAATTCAGATTGTTTAGATCCAATGCAGCGCTGTCTCTCTTCATTCTATCTTATCAACGGTTCTTTTCTGCTGCTTTAATCTTTTCATCAAGAGAATTAATGCAGCTTCGCATTTTCCACATATTTATAAAATGTGAAATTGCTTTGGTATATTCTTTTAATTTGAAATGGGCATAGGCCATTGATACAAATGCTGTCTCCCTATATTGATAAGATAAATACGGAGGATCGATTGTTTCAAGTAGTTTTAGATCGTCAATTGACTGCTGATACTGATCATGATTTAAATAAAACAATCCCCTTTTGTATAGCGAATAAAAGTGATTCTGATCCATCTCAATGGCTTTATTAAATGCCTCAAGGGCTTTTTCATTTTGATTTTGATTCCTGTACACTCTGCCTCTGCATGTATATACACCAGGATCATCCGGCAACAAGGAAATTGCAACTGAAAAATTGTTTAGTGCTTCATTATATTTTTTCAAAGCACTAAGTACATCAGCCTTTCGATGATAACCCCATGCATTTTTTGGATTTAAAACTATAGAATTATCAAAATCTGATAAGGCATCTTCATATTGCCCCAAAGCATGCAGTGCTTTTCCTCTTTTTAAGAATAATGTGTAATCTGCTTTCCCTGAATTTATTAAAATTGAATAATCTTTTACCGCTTTTTCATTTTGTTTTAGTTCAGAATATGCATCCCCTCGTAGTCTAACAGCTCCAAGATCAGATGGATTTAATAAAAGTGATAAACAAGCAGTTTCAATATCTTTAACAAATCTATCCTCAAAATTGTTTGGATTCGTCTCTGATGAACAACCTAATAATATCAGTATGAGGATGATTAAATTTTTTTTTAATTTTGTTTTCATAAAAAATATCAAACTCGCGGTGCAGTCGCTGTAACACCCAAATGAGCTGACACAAACGCCACCAAAACCTTTAAATTCACGACAAATCGGCTCGGCTTTTGTGGTCAGCTCTATGTTTTTGATTAGGTCTTTTTATTGTGATATAAATGTTACGTTTTCCAACACCCAATTTGCTTTTTTCCTAAACTGACGGTCTTTATTATTGGGAAGATATCTATGTGAATAGGCAACTCTAACCAAATTATCTGAAATTTCAGGATTAACTGCAAAAATCCCCATTGTTTCCAGTAGCATAAATTCCGCATCTTTCGGCATATTGGATGCCTCATGATCTTCAACAAGATAATAAAACTCAATGAAGAAATCACCATTGTCAATTTTTTGATTTTCATTGGCGACAATAGATTTATATCTTGGGGTTTTTAATTCTCTATCCTTCAGAGTGTTGTAAAGTGTTTGAAATTCACTTAACGTCTTAGGTTTAGATTGATTATAGAAATCTAAAGAAATAACGTAACTTTCTTTTTCAGACGGCCCATGTTTTACAATCATCGATCCTTTTCCATCAGGATCGAAAAGCATCCAACCTTCTTCATCTGGAATAATGAAATTTACACCTATTCCAGGCACCTTAGATAATGGAGGCAATTTTTTAATATAAGGAGGGCCGTTAGAGCATGAATTACAAACAGTAAAAATAATTGCAATTAGAATTAAGAAAATAAATTTTTTCATATCTCTGTCG
>JAHJLN010000337.1 GCA_018821715.1 Pseudomonadota bacterium
CGCTCAGCTGGCTGAGAACAGTCAGGGTACGGGTGGTAAAACGACTGTGGGTAATCCCAACCTTGATCCTGAATCCTCCATCACCTATGATGCCGGGATCGGTTATGAACGACCTCAAGCCGGGTTTAATATGGATGTTACCTATTTTCACACTGATATAGAAGATAAAATCATTAAACAAACCACAGGTCTTGTTACAACTTATGAAAACAGTCTTGGCGCACAAATCAGCGGCATGGAATATCTTGTTTCCTTTAATCTTGGTACGCCTTTAAAATTGGGTCGTTCCCTGACTTTTTTTGTGAACGGCACCCGGATTTTTAATGCACAGGAAGAACAGACCGATCATACCATGAAAGATACCCAGAATGTGGCCAACCACACAATTAATTATGGGGTCAGTTATGATGACGGCCTGATCCAGGCCAGGCTCAATGCCAGGTCCCAGGGGATGATGAAAGATACTGACTATAATGCTGCCGGCTCCCCTGAAGTCACATATCCCGGGTTTACCGTGGTTGACCTTTCAGCAGGCGTCAATTTTATGGATCATCATAAAATCATGATCAAAATCGACAATCTGCTGGGCCATGACTATTACGAGAAAAAAGGGTTTCCAAAGCCGGGGCAGAGCTTTTCTGTCAGTTACAGGGTTGCGTTTTAAACCATGGAATAAAACTTGTTATCCGTCATTGAATGTATAACCGGATTGACTATTTAGTTAAATAGGCCCGTGGATCTGTCGTTTGCAAATTATTTTCAATTGTTTGTAGAATTTACTAAAAAAACCCAGGGTTTTTTTGACACAGGATTGGGTCTGACCATGACGCGGGTCTGGTAAACTTTTTGGATGGCTTCTTCGGTTAATACCTGCTCAGGCGTGCCTGTCCTGAAAATTTTGCCGCCTTGCCCGGTCATCAGCACCAGCCGGTCAGAATATTCTGCAGCAAGGTTCAGATCATGAAGCACCATAAGAACCGTTAGCGATAATTCTTTTTTTAAATTGTTGATCAATTCAAGAATGCAGACCTGGTGGGTAATATCCAGATGAGAGGTGGGTTCATCCAGAACCAGCAGCGACGGCTCCTGAGTCAATGCACGTGCAATGGAGGCAAGTTGCAGTTCTCCGCCGCTGATTTCATTGATCCTGGATTCAGCCAGATTTGCAATCCCTGTGAGCTGCATGTATTTTTCCGCAATCTCAATATCCAGCGAGGTTTCAAAAAACTGGTATTTTTTAAAAAACGGCAGCCGTCCCAGCCGGACATAATCTTTTACTGTCATGGCAGCAGGATTGATTGTCTGCATGACCACGGCCATATATCTTGCCAGTTTCTTGCTGGACAAGGTTCTTAAGTCATGGCCCATGATGCGGATACTGCCTGTCTCAGGCTGGATACTGTTTAAAATCGTTTTTATCAAAGTTGTTTTTCCGCAGCCATTGGGTCCGATTACAGCGACAAATTCCCCTGGATCAACTGAAAATGAGATCTCCTTGAGAATCTGCTTTTTTTTATACCTGAAGCCGAGGTTGCTTATTTCTAAAATTTTTTTCACAGGGTCACCTTTTTCCCTGCAAGGGCCCATATAAACATGACACCGCCGATGATACCGGTGATGACGCCGACAGGAAGTTCAAGAGGGGCAATAATAACACGGGCGATAATGTCGGAAAGGGTCAGGAAAGCTGCCCCGGCCAGAAACGACCCTGCCAGCAGTATCCTGTGATCAGGGCCTGTAATCATGCGGACAAAATGAGGCACGATAAGTCCGACAAACATGATTATGCCTGCAACGGCAACACTTAAGCCTGTTAAAAAAGATGCAGTGATAAACAAAATCTTTTTTGTCCTGGTGGTGTTGATTCCTAAACTTGCGGCTTCTTCTTCCCCTAACAGCAGCGCATTCAGATCCATGCAGAAAAAACAGGACACAAAAAGACCTGCTAAAGAGCCTGCACAGGCAATCCTGATAAGATTCTGATTGGGCTCATCCAGAGTCCCCATGATCCACAGAACAATATTCTGGAGATCATCACTGTTTGAAATGGCCATGAGCAGCATGACTAGAGATGATGCAACATAGGATATCATGACACCGGTTAACAGCATCCGGTTGGACCTGACATTCTGTGTTCTGCGGTTCAGGCTGTAAACCAGAAATATGACAAAACCTGCCCCCAGAAATCCGGACAAAGGATAGGCAATGATCCCGATTACATTATAAAATCCGAACAGAATATTTAAACAGACACCCAGGGATGCGCCGCCGGAAATCCCCAGTGTATAAGGTTCAACAAGGGGATTGCGGAAAATACTTTGGAGCAGGGTTCCGGCAAGGCTCAGGGCACCGCCCACAGCCATGCCCAGCAAAATCCTGGGAAGACGGATGCTCATCAGAATGCTGTATTCGGCAGTATTGCGGTCATACAGAAGGATATGGGGTATTTTTTTGATTTCTATGCCGGCACTTCCGGTGCACAAAGCAAGGATGCCAACTGCCAGAACAAGTCCTGAAAGGCCCAGAAGAATCAGAATCCACTGCCTGATTTTTTTATTCATCAAAAGTTATCTCCGGGTGGATAAGGGGCAAAACTGTTTTTAATCCTGTTATAAACGTGGTTGGCGTGGGGCTGCAGATCATTTCAGGGTCCAGCACGAAAATCCGGTTATTTTTAACAGCATTAATAGTTTTAAAAATCATCCACCCCTGCTTTTCAAGTTCGCCCGCTTTTTTGGATGACCCCATGGTAGAAATGAGAATGATGTCAGGATTTTGTTTTATCACTTTTTCTCTGCTGTAAATGCCGGATGACTCGTTTTCTGCAATATTGATTCCCCCGCCATACCGGATATATTCATTAATAAACATTTCCTTGTTGGCAGAATGCAGGGGTTTCAAACCGATCTGCAGAAAAACTCTTGGTTTTTTAAGATCTCGGATTTTTTTCAATATGGCGGCAGCCTCTTTTTGGGCCTGCTCTACAATCTGCCCGGCATTTTCTTCTTTGCCCAATTTCTGCCCAATGGTCAGGGTCATATCACACATCTGGGAGAATGTTTTTGGATTCTGTGCCCTGAATACGCGGATGGACTGGTGTTCTAAAATCATGAGCTGCTTTTCCCGGGAAAGGGAGCTTGCAATCACAAGATCCGGGCGCAGCCGGATAATTTTTTCAACATTCATCTGGGTGACCGACCCGATTTTTTCCTTAAACTTTGCTGGTTCCGGAACATTACAATAGGTGGTGTCGGCAATCAGGCTGTCCTGGGCACCCACAAGATAAATGGTCTCTGTGATGATGGGCGACAGGGAAACAACCCGGGCCGGGATATCCTGGTCTGCAGAAACGGTTGATCCGGATAGAAGTCCGGCAATTGTAAATACAGCTAAAATGAATTTCAGGCCAATGTGTGATGGGGTCTGCATATTTTTTTCCAGTTCTTTAAAACTATTCATCTATCGTTCCATAGGTGGCAGGCCGGGCCGACCTATTCGGCATAAAAAAACTCCAGACCGATTTTACAATCAACCTGGAGTATCCCTTTTTATTCGTCCAAGATATTACACATCCTTTCAGCCACGAAGGATAATAAACTATTTTCAGGCAGGTCTTCTGACTTTTGGATCATCCTGATCACTGCGCCTTCCCGTTAATATCAAAATTAACAGTGGCATGCTGCAGTTTTCGTCCCCAATTACAGCGGCGGGCCCGCTCCGGATTTCAACCGGATTCCCTGTTATGCCTGTTTAAAGGCACCTGAAGATAGCCCTTTATTCACAAATTTACAGGATATGTCAAGTAGTTA
This sequence comes from Pseudomonadota bacterium, assembly GCA_018821715.1. GTDB lineage: Bacteria > Desulfobacterota > Desulfobacteria > Desulfobacterales > Desulfobacteraceae > Desulfobacula. Next base: position 3,810 of record JAHJLN010000337.1, read on the forward strand.
AATTATTTTTTGAGATTTGTTGTCAGGTATCTGTCATACGTTATTGGAATGCCTGATACAGGTTGCTGTTTTGATTATGATAATCGATTTGATTTCCTTTGCTGGATTGATCTATTACTTAATTTAAAATTAATCATAAAAATTGGGCAGCCATCATGATCAGTGCAGGCATAGACATCGGTTCCAGGTCTATAGAAATTGTAATTGTGGATAATGGTATCATCAGGGAAACAAGAAAGACGGATACTGGATTTGATCCCATCGGGCAGGCCAGAAAATTGATTGATGGCCTGAAATATGATGCAATCCTGGCCACAGGATACGGCAGGAATCTTTTTGAGATTGAACAGGATGCTGCAACCATTACGGAAATTAAAGCCCATGCACGGGGTGCGGCCTATTTTTTCCCACAAGCCTTGCCTGTTCTGGATATTGGCGGACAGGACAGCAAAGTCATAAAACTCAATACATCCGGAAAGGTTGTCCGGTTTGAAATGAATGACCGGTGCGCTGCCGGCACGGGCAAATTTCTTGAAATCATGGCAAAGACGCTTGGCTTCAGTATTGAAACGTTTGGGGAAAATGCCATGGCTGCGAAAAAAGATCTGAATATCAGCAGTATGTGTACGGTATTTGCTGAATCAGAAGTCACATCCCTGGTTGCAAAAGGTGAAAACCCGGATGAAATTGCCAGGGGACTGCATCTTGCCGTCGTAAAAAGAGCCGCCTCCATGTTGAGACGGGTTTCACCGGACGGGCCGGTTGTTTTTACAGGAGGGGTGGCCAACAATCCCTTTATTGTAAAATTTCTGGCCTTGGAAACCCAAAGAGAAATCCTGATCCCCCAAAACCCTGAAATGAACGGTGCTGTTGGCGCAGCCTTTCTTGCAACGGAAAATAAAAGGAAATAAAAAATGAAACAGCAATTATTGCAAAAACTTCAGCAAACTGCAGAACAAAATCTTCTGGACATCGACACCCATAAAAAGAATGGGAATCATGCTGTTGGATTTTATTGCCTGTACGCTCCCACCGAGCTTGCCGTGGCAGCCGATGCCATACCGCTCCCTTTATGCGGGACCCGCCAGGCCCCCATAGGGGGTGTGGCAACGATTCCTTCTATATTGTGC
>JAHJLN010000338.1 GCA_018821715.1 Pseudomonadota bacterium
ATAGATAAGAGGAGAATATGAGCACAACAAACATATTAGCAGAAATAATCGTTGTAGGCACTTTTAGCTTTTTATGGACGGTTCCAATTTTTATAAATTTTTGGGATAATGTCTGCTTACAAAGTCTAATAAAATTAAATTTTAAATCGACAATTATTTTCTTAGCGGTAATATATTTTTTAGGCACAATTTCTAATTTTATCGCAGATAAATTATTTTTTGGAATTGATAAATATATTGTAAAAAAGCACGGTGGAAAGAATCAAGTTAGAACAAACAGAACAAAAATAATTTTAAAGTCAAGTGATGCAACAGCCTACTTATTTCAAAGAAGAAGCTTCGTTAGAATATTTAGAGCGAATTCTATGAATTGCTTCTTGGGTGCAGTTGTCGTCTATTTTAATGTTGGAAATGTCACTAATATTTTTTCATTCAATAAAAGCTATCTATCATTATTTCTGGCTATTGTTGCAGTCTTGTCCTTTTGGGCATATACCGTGACTTTATCGGGTTACTTCTCTTATGTTAACCAAACTGGAGGAATGTTGGAATGATTAACAAAGACGAAAACAAAAAAGAAAAAATAGAATATTATAAGCAGCTTGCTGAGGATATTAAAAAAAATATTCAGGCAAGAAAAAGACCGCTCATTGTTGAGTTTTCTGGTTTGCCAAAATCAGGAAAGACAACTGTGATCAATAGCCTAAGCTTATTTCTCAGAAGGAATGGTATCCCTGCTGCTGTATTGTCAGAAAGAGCTTCAACCTGTCCTATAAAAAACAAACTCCACCCAGATTTTAATATTTGGACGGCAAATATGACACTATCCCAATTATTAGCTCTTAAACAATCAAGTCAATTTTTTGTGATATTAATTGATAGAGGAATATATGATTCTTTAATTTGGATGAACTTGTTAAATAATTTAGGTAAATTAAAATCTGAAGAATTGAAGATATTTGAGACATACTATTTGCTAGATCGGTTTAGAAAATCAATCGATTTAGTTATTTATATGGAATGCTCAATCGAAAAATCCCTCGAACGAGAATTTAAAGATTTGTTAACCGATAAAGAAGGTTCAATTATGAACAAGGCATTTTTAACGGATTTTCTTTCAGCCTCAAAGCAGTCGTATCGTAAGTATAGCGATCATTTTTCTCAAATTATTAGCATTGATACTTCTGAAAAAAAAACATTAGAAGGCGTTGAAGAAGTTGTAAGTGCAGTACTGGATTCATTAAAAGTTTTATCTGATGAAGAAATATTATTTTTTAACAAATCTTTATTTGCTGAAAGACTAAATTTCTCTGGTTTAACAAATGATGTCAATAAATTTAAGGTACTAGAAAGAATTATAAAAACCAATTCAGATAAAGACAAAAGATCTTTTGTGGAGAATCAACCGCATTCTATACAGATAATTGTTATGGCATATATTGTATGTAATAAAAAAATTGCTTTGTTTACAAAAAGAGAAATTACTGCTGATAAAAGATTTCATAATAAAAGAATAGCTTGGATTGGTGGTCATTTGCAAAGTGCGGATATTGAGGAAAACGGTGAAAAGACCGTTCTTAAATCGATGTTGAATTGTTTACAAAGAGAAATATTTGAAGAAATAAGTCTTTCTTTAGATAGCAGACCTGTTTTTAAAGGTTTAACTTATGATCGTACCAATTCGAAATCATTACAGCACTTAGGGGTGGTATTCCAAATTGATTTAAAAGATGAAAAAATTATGAATTCGATAAATTTGAAAGCTTACAAAGAGCTTTCTGGCCAGGAGATTGAAATTGAATTTGTAGACTTAACGCCAAAAGCATTTTCAGAAAGGATTGATTCAATAGAACCATGGAGCTATTCTATATTAGAATCACTTCTCTCAATAGACATGGAAGGGATTTCAACTGAAAGGCAGCTTGTATTGTTTTAATCCAACCCAAGGTTATGTCTAAGTGATTGCAAATGAAAAAATTAATCAATAAATATTTAAGGTATCTTTAAAAATGGAAACCACATCTCTTTTCTCGCAATGCATCGGTGTTTTTGAAGGTGGGGGTGTCAGAGGTTCAGCTTTTGCTGGGGCGATCACTGAGGCGAGAAATGCAGGAATTAATTTTGTAGGTAGCGTAGGAACATCATCTGGATCAATTGCAGCGGTTTTGCTAGCTGCTGGCTTATCAAATGATGATATAGAAAAGGTACTTTCATCTAACTTTGAAGAGTTTCAGCAGCCACCAGAAAAAAAATTTGGAAATACGTCTAAAGTTTCAAAAATTTTTCAGAAATGCATTCCCGGGACGATAGGGGAAAAAATTAGACAAATTAATAATATAGGCCGGTATTCTTCCAAAGGGATTGAAACTTGGTTAAATGACATCTTAAAAAAACATCTTAATATCGATAAAGGTTTGGTTCTCTTTAAGGATTTACCTAATCCTGTTTCGGTAATTGCAACAGATCTTGTTCAAGGTACATATAAAATATGGGACACCTATTCAACCCCAACTTCCCCAGTCTCTTTTGCTGTCAGAGCTTCGTGTTCAATTCCATTTTATTTCGAACCAGTCATAGGAGAAGGTACTATGTTTGTTGACGGAGGGCTTATTGCCAATCTACCTATTTTCCTGGCAAAAAGTTTAGCCTTCCGTACAGAATTCCCACTTTTATGTTTCAGAATGATTAGAAATAATCAAGACACTCGAAATCCTTTTGAGAACTATATGGATTTTGGGATAGCGATTATCGATGCGATGCTTGATGGCACGTCCGAAATACAACTAAGCCTCACAGATAAACGTCAAATTATCGATATTGAAACAGGAAGCATCCGTGCTACAAATTTTTCCTTAACTGACGAAGATAAAGAATTTTTAAAAAATAATGGTAAAAAAGCAGTAAAACAATTTCTTCATGATGAGCAAAGAAGAGTTGCCTCAGCAACGCCAATGAAACCTCAACCTGCTGGCTTCAGAGAAGGGTTATTAGAAGAAACAATTAATATCATTGATCAAGCTAATTCAGAAATATGTATTATTGCCGGAGATCTATCTTGGTTAAGAGAACTTCATGTTTCATTAATGAATGCAAAACTGAAAGATGTGAGGATAAGGTTAATCTGTGAAAAACACAATTCTGAAGCTTACACCTCAGCAGTCAAAGGTGCTTTGGCCATCGGCTCTGAAGTTTTAGAAGTCGATCAAGTTAATATAAAGGGCACTATAATTGATCCTCAAAGTAGTTTGACAAAGATGATTTTAATTGAAGATTATCCTACAATTCATGGAAGAATTTATTTTGGACCGGAAGATAGAGGACTTGCTTCTTTAGTTCAAGAATATTTTGAGAAACAATGGAAAGCTGGAAATGTAATTTTAAACAAAAAGTCTCCAACAATAATTGGTATAGATGAAACCGAGTTGATAACAGCTCTAAAAAAAGGAGTTCCGCAGTACAAAGAATTGAAGATTCTAATTGATACAGTGAATATCAATAAAACAAAACCAATGACCAAATTTCTCGAAAGCTTCAAACTCAAAAGGCTTAAACACTTAGAATATATAAGATCCAGGTCTGGTATAGGAATGGCTGGATTAATTAAGGGTAGCACATGGGCGATTACTCCTCCAATAATTGAGAAATTAAAAAATGATGATCTCATTATTATTGATGGAACACATAGGATATTTTCAGCTCTTCAGAATGGAATACATGATATGAGGGTGATAATTGTAGAAAACCCATTCTCCAATCTTCCAGCAGCACCAATGAATGATTGGGGAAATATTATAATAATTAAGCGAAAATTACCAAGAATAGAGAGATACGCCAATTATCATGAGTCAAATTTTCGACAAATACGTAAAGCATATGAAGAATATTTGGCTTAATCATTGATCAAGTTTTTCAGCTTGAATAGCAAAAATATATCCTTTATTAGCTGAATATTCCTAAAAATTGTAAGCAAAGTTTCAGAGAAATATTCAAACAAGTCAAATGCACCGGACGAGCCGGTGATTTGCAGCGTTACATTAAGCCTAGTCGGCAGACATAGCAGTTTTATAGGCCATGCCAAGATCTAAAAGAGCTTCCGCAAGGGCATTTGGCCAGATTTACCGGAGAACGGGGGGAGCCTGCGGGCAAGAATTACGCCAGTCATGTTATTTGCAAAAAGCACGCAAAGAACACGCCTGTCATAATTCTTGCAACGCGCTCCCCCCTTATCCCCTATGCGATTGCAACTATAAACTGTGAGGTAGGGCCAACCGTATCAAATGAAAAGAACTCAAGACAGGCACTCTCTATTGCCCGACAAACCGGAATCAAGTCCCAGTATTGGCGATATCTTCCGGGAATACGGAGACCGATTCAGGTCGGAATACCGGTTGCATCCCCAGCAGCACAAGGTCATGTACGACATTGAACACTGCAGATGCGGCGAGTTCGGAACCCATTGGGAAATCTGCGATACCTGCGGACATATGGAGAAAGGATATAATTCCTGCAAGAACCGCCACTGCCCCGGTTGCAACAATATTGCAAGGCACCGATGGGTTAAGGCAAGAATAGATGACCTGCTGCCGGTATCCTACCACCACTGTGTCTTTACCTTACCTGATGTGTTTAATTCCCTGTGCATGTACAATCGACGCGTCATGTATGACCTGTTGTTTGAAAGTGCCGCTGAAACCCTTCTGGACTTCGGGCACGACCCGAAACGCCTGGGCGCTCAGATTGGATTTTACGGTATTCTCCATACCTGGGGCGGTAAGCTCTGGATGCATCCTCACCTGCACTTCATTGTAACTGCCGGCGGGATTAACGCCATTGGCGAGTGGGTATCCCCTAAATATCACAGCACCTTTCTTTTCCCGGTCCTGGCACTTTCGTCTGTGTTCCGGGCCAAGTTTCTTGAAAAACTGAAGAATGCCCACCGCAAGGGAATGCTAAACTTCCCTGCGAATATCAGCTTTCTCGCAGATTATTTCTCTTTTGAGCAATGGCTGTACCATACTGTTCCAAAAGAATGGGTGGTCTATTCCAAACCGCCCTTTGCCGGGCCTGAAGAAGTGGTTAAATATATCGGACGATACACGCATCGTGCCGCCATCAGCAACAACCGGATCATCTCAGTGGAAAACGACATCGTGGAGTTCTGGTTTAAAAACACTCGAAAGGATTCTATCTGGGAAACAACCACTTTACCTGTCATGGAATTCATGAAACGATTCCTGGATCATGTGTTGCCCAAACATTTTCATCGAATCCGGTATTATGGGTTCCTGGCCAACGGCAAGGCCAGATCCAACATAAATAGCATCCGGCATGCTCTTGCGGTAACTGCCAATCAGAAACTGCAGACAAACCAGGATGAAGGTGTTGCCTGTCCCAAATGCGATAAGGGACACATGATCACTATCCTTGTTTTTGACGGGTATGGGAATATCCTGTCGGACAATGTACCTGATGAGATGGATGAAGTCGAACTGGAAGGGATACTGGTGAATTCAACATGAGGCGTATGATTTTACTGATCTTAAAACCTGGAGTTGTGATTTTACCGGAGTGTTGCGGCCAATCCTCGGAATTGAGGCCATTTTTGAATAATTTCTCTGAAATTTTTCGTTGGAATAACCGGTAAAAAAGGATACTGATTCATATGTCAGCTAAAAAACCGCCCAAATGTACCCCTGATCCAGAAAATAAGCCCCAGGCTTCGGCTACTTTACACCAAGAGAATAACTGCGCCGGCAGTAACCCGGTTAATGTAACAATAAGTTGGAGCAGGCCTGCGTTGGCATTTTTTGGGCTGTGTTATTGCGGCTCAACTTAACGTTTTTAACAAAAAAACTATAGAGATGATCGAATTGCCATTGCAGGGAATAGATAGAACCATCTTACTTCTAAGGGGAAGAAATGATAGAGTGTAATTTTTGCAAAAAAGAAATTCACCCCCAAATTAAAGGATCTCACGAAAAAAATTATGGCGATCCCGAAGGTAACATAAAGATAGCACTGATGGTCTGCCCACTATGCAACAATGCGCTATTAGGTGTTGCCAGAACAAAAGCAGCTTGCAGTATCTATATAACGAAGATCTCAAAATATATACGTTTATGGCCACAACCGAATGAATACAAATCTGATCTGATACCGAAAACTATAAGAAACTCACTCGATGAAGCAAAACGTTGTATAGATGGAAGCGCTTATACTGCGTGCGCTGCAATGAGTGGCCGCGTATTGGAGGGAATCTGCAGGTTTTTTGGAACAAAAGGTGGGTATTTAGGGCCAGGCATAGAAGAGTTGAAAGAGAGAGGGGTCATAGACAGTAAGCTATTTGAATGGAGCAAGGAAATACATAAACATCGAAATATAGCGGCTCATGCATCAGAGGAGGAAATTGCAAAAGAAGACGCCATAGATTTATATTATTTTTCTGAGGCCGTTTGTAACTATGTCTTCGTTATATCAGAAAGATTTAACCAATTTATATCCCGGAAAAAGGCTGACAAGGCTAATGCCACTGACGCAAAAAGCCGCCTGCCTGATCCGAGGCATTAATAAATTTGATAAACATAAACATTAATCATATGGAAAAGGAGGGGCGATTGGGCAATATTACTATTAAAGCTATGCACTTACTTGAAACTGCCGGGATGGTAAATTACGATTTACAAAACGTAAAAAATAATCCTGGAAAAAAAGATTTAAACATTCAGATTAGTTTTGAGTTCAAGGAAAATATTCCAACTCATCTTGTTTTCTCTTGGAAAAACAACAAACATATAATGCCAATAATTCCTGATTAACAGATCAAGGGTGATTCATTTATTTTAATCGAATTGCAAAAAGGGTGTAATAATGACAAAAAAATTGTTTTATGAAAATATGTATATGAAAGAGGCAACCGCAAACGTTGTTAAAATTCATGACAAAATAGTTTTTTTAGATCAGACAGTTTTTTTCCCAGAAGGAGGAGGTCAAGTTGGAGACACAGGATTAATTAATGGATTTCAAGTTTTCGACACTCAAAAACAGATTTCAAAAAATACAAAAACATTATTCCATAATGATTTCCCAGTTATTCAAATCAACACAGATGTAGCACATATTTTATCTGATGAACCTATAAATTTGAAAGAGGGAGAGAAAGTTAAATTAGAAATAGACTGGAACAGACGTTACGAAACCATGAAGATGCATTCTGCTGCTCATGTTGTTTATCACTTTTCGTTCAAAGTATTGAGTGATCCAATAGTTAAGGGTTGCTCTATCAATAATGAGCATAGCAGGTTTGATTTTTCTTTAAGTGATTACAAAAAAATAAATCTTGATCAGCTTACAGAAATCGAATCATTAAGCAACGAATTTATATCGAAAAATTACGATATAGTTAATGAAGCTCTACGAGACGAACCTGAAGCTATTTACTGGATTTGTAATAATATAAAAATACCATGTGGGGGCATGCATGTAAAAAACACATCTGAAATTGGTCAAATCAAATTAAAAAGAAAAAGTCAGGGCAAAAAAATCGATCGATTGATTATACTATTTTCTTAATTAATTTCAGGATTTCAATCTGTGCATAACCAAATATAAAATATGGATTTACATTATGATAATTGGAAACACACCTATAATTAGATTAGAAAACATGACAGGAAAAGAAAGCGCTTCCGTATACGTCAAGTTAGAAAAATTTAATCAAAGTGGAAGTATCAAGGCAAGGGTTGCCCAGCAAATGATTTTAGATGCTGAGATGAACGGTGTTTTAACTCCAAATATTGGGCAAACCCTTATTGAACCAACAGGAGGGAACACCGGTGCAGGATTAGCTATGATTGGAGCCAAAAGAGGCTATGAAGTTATTCTTGTAATTCCGGATAATTTTAGCAAAGAAAAAACTCAGATTATGCAATTATATGGTGCGAAGGTTATTCATTCAAATAGTAAATTAGGAAATGATTCTCATATAAAGTTAGTTGAAGAAATCGTTCAAGAGAAACCCAACTACGTCTATTTAAACCAATTTACTAATCCATCCAATCCTAAAGCACACTATAAATTTACTGGAAATGAAATTTTAAAAGAATTAGACAATATTGACTGTTTCGTTGCGGGAGTGGGTAGTGGAGGAACCATAACCGGAATTGGAAAACGACTAAAAGAGATAAATAAAAATACTTTAATCTATGGCGTTCAGCCAAAAGGTTGTGATGTTATAAACGGTATTGGTGTTAAGCATAAAATAGAAGGTATTGGTTTAGGAATAATTCCACCTGTCCTTCCGAAAAATTAGGTAATACCTGTAATCATTGACAAATTTATTATCAAAGATTAAGTCTTCATTCTGGTATTTAAGGTCATTTTCAAGGAATTAAATCATGTTGAAAATCAAAACATAGAAGTTACTGAATGGGG
>JAHJLN010000339.1 GCA_018821715.1 Pseudomonadota bacterium
CAATTCTTTTAATGTCTCATCTATTTTATCGACCAGAAGGTCAATTTCCGGTTCTGTCATTACCGTGGACAGGATAAATAACCCCCTTGGAATTGTAAAAAATCCTTTGTTCAGTAAAGACAGGTGCATTAATGTATGGAGCTGCTCTTCGGATTTTAAGACCTGTTCTGCGGTTGTGATGGGTTCATTAACAAAATGCAGGTTCAACAACGACCCGATCTGGTTGGACTGGATATTTAATCCGTTGGTTTTAAAACTTTGTAAAAGTCCCTTCTGGAAATGATCCCCAAGTTTGTTGATGGTTGCCACCGCGAGTTCATCATATTTTGACAAGGCTGCATATCCTGCCTGCATCACTGTTTCATACCCGTTAAAGGTTCCTGAATGATACAACGGCTTGTCTGTGTTTTCATGGCAAAAAATATTCATGATCTCGGTTCTGCCGCCAAACACGCCAATGGGAAGCCCGCCGCCCACAACTTTTCCAACCGTTGTCAGATCCGGCGTCACGCCATAAAGTTTCTGGCACCCGCCGGTATTGACCCTGTAGGAAAAAATCTCGTCAAAAAAGAGCAGGACATTATTCTCCAGTGTCACTTTCCTTGCATGCTCAAGAAATCCAGGGCTTGGCAATACCACACCGCCCGCACCAAGAAAGGGTTCCATGATGACAACAGCAAGCTCGGATGCATTTTCTTTTACCGCTTTTTCAAGGGCCTCAAAGTCATTAAACGGCACCTCCAGCACATCCTCGGTCATCCCCTTGGGAATGCCTGCGGTGATGACGTTCTTTTTCGTGGATGCTGCCACACAGTCATGGGTTCCGTGGAACCCGCCGGTCATTTTCAGAATCTTGTCTTTCTTGGTATAGGCCCTCGCAGTTCTTAACGCAAACAATGTGGCTTCCGTGCCTGAATTTACAAATCTTATCTTATCAAACCCGGGAATTCTTTCGCATAAAAGTTTTGCCAGGCGATACTGCCCATCAGTGGGGGTAGAGTACTGGGACCCCCTTGCAATGCCTTGTTGAACGGCCTTTACAACATCCGGGTCACCATGCCCATGGACAATAGCGCCATAGGCATTGGTAACATCGAAGAGTTTGTGGCCCTCATGAGTATAGACATAGGCGCCTTGCCCATACTCAATATGAATGGGGTAGGGTTTAAAATAACTAAGGCTTCTGGTTGCACCACCGGGAATATAATTGATCAGTCTTTCATGATGCTCTCTGGAAATAGGAAACTTTTCCTTATAAGCCTCTGCTATCTGTTTTTCAATTTGTTCTTCAATCATGGTGTTATCCTTATCTTTTTATTATTCTTTTGTATGAACAATTAAAAGCTCACCAAACTCTTTTTCAATTCTTTCAACAAATTCACCAGATTCAATTCTGGCTTTCAACTCCTCAAGATCATCAATATAAACCTTGTCATAACCCAGGTACGGAAGGGTTTCGCGAACCGCTGCGTGCATGATTTTCCCTGCAGGACTCAGTTTTTCAATTCCTCGAAGGTCGGCGGCCTGGGCTGCACACATCAGCTCAAAAGACAGGATATGATTGGTGTTTTCAACAATCTTCCTGGCTTTTCTTCCGGCAATCAGTCCAAAGCTGACAATATCCTGAAAATCTGCTGTGGAGGTGATGGACTGGATGGAGGCAGGAACAGCAAGGGTTCTGTTTTCCGCCACAAGAGAGGTTGTCATGAACTGACCGCCCATAAGCCCCATGCGAACCCCGGTATCTTCTTTGCACAGAAAGGGTGGCAGGCCGGTACTATGGGCTGAGTCCATAAACCTGTCAATTCGTCTGTCACTGACAACTCCAATGTTGACCATGGAGATTGCCAGGCAATCCATTACAAATGAAATGGGCTGTCCGTGGAAGTGGCCGTTATGAATAAAGGTGTCCCATTCCGTAAATATCAAGGGGTTGTCATTACTGGAATTGAGCTCTCTTAAAAGAACTTCGCGTGCATGCTGTACGGCTTCTTTTGTGGGGCCCACAAATTGAGGGGTACAGCGAATGGAGTATGCATCTTCGACAGGAATATCTGCCACGGTAATCCCTTGATGCTTTTTAAGCACGGCCTGAAGTTTTAATGACAGTTCCTGTTCATCAATGGCCAATTCGCTGCCGGACAAAAGCTTGGTCAGATTCATGGCAGTGGCATATTGGCCGGGGTGATATTTTTGTTCATGAACTCTTACATCAAAGGGATTCACTCTTCCCATGAGGGTCTCAATGGCGAAGGCTGCTATAATATCTGAGTTTTTCAATGTATTGGTCGCTTCAGAGATAACCGTGCAGGCAAGCCCCACCATCCCGGAAGTCCCGTTTATCAAGGACAATCCTTCTTTGGCACTCAGGTACATGAGGTCTACACCGGCAGCTTTCATTGCCTCTTTACCCGGCATAACCTTTCCGTTATATTTGGCTTTCCATTCACCAAAGGCAACGCTTGCAATACAGCCAAGAGGGCCAAGGTCTCCACTGGTCCCCAGTGATCCTTTTCTGGGGACAACCGGGAAAACATGTTTGTTGATCATATCCAGATAGATTCTTAAATTGACTTCCTTAATACCGGAAAAACCACGGCAAAGTGAGTTGGCCCTTGCAATCATGAACTTTCTGACAAGGGTATCTTCAAAGGGTTTGCCCACCTGGGTGGTGATACTTCTGACAAGGTTTTTCTGGAAATCATTATCCCTTTCTTTCGGCAAGAGATGATCCACCAGACCGCCGCAGCTTGTATTCACACCATAGATACACCTTTCTTCATTGGCCCATTTATCAACCAGCTTTCTGCACTCACGGATCTTGGGCCAGTTTTTATCGTCAATCTCAACTTTAATGGACAGGTCTTCCCCGGCTTTCATCAATTCTTCAATGGTTAATGTATAACCGTCAAGAATGAGTGTATTTTCTTTGATTGGCATGATTTCCTCCTTAAGGGTATGTCAGTTTAATAATTTGTAATCCAGCTAAAAAATAGACAGCTACAACTCAGCTTTTAAAAACAGACACAAAACAAATATTTGCGTATTCTATTTTTTAAAAGCTAACCAAATCCTTAAATCTTTGTCAAGTGAAAATTTTAATTTTATAAGGAATAAATCAAAAAATATATAACTATCGAAACCAAACATCCTAATATTAGCTTATTTTATAAACTTTTTTAATAGATTTGCCTTATAAAAAAATATATATTTGCTCTCCATACAAAAACTTTCCACACGGCATTTACGAAACAAAATTTTTAGGTTTCCTGTAATCTTTGTATAAATATTGTAAAACCCATGGCATTCCATTTACCTGAACAACCCATTTTTTATATATAAAATTGTAATTATTTGACCTAACAGGTGGACTTGCATTGAACCCGACTTTGATGAACAATTGGTTATTGCGACCGTTTTTTTACTGGTTTGCCAGTGTTTCCCTTTTTCTCATGGGATGGAAAGCAAAAGGAAAAACTCCCGATCTAAATAAATTCGTCCTGATCGCAGCACCCCATTCATCCAACTGGGATTTTGTATTTTTCTTGTTAATTATTTTCAAATTAAAGATTCCGGTTCACTGGATGGCAAAACACACCATGTTCAAATGGCCGTTCAAAAGACTGTTAAAAAGACTAGGGGGCATACCGGTTGACCGGTCCTCTGGAAAAGGCAATATTGTGCAATCCATAACAGATGCGTTTGAAAAATCAAAAAACCTGATCATCACCATTGCACCGTCAGGCACAAGGGAAAAAGTGGCCAGATGGAAAACCGGATTTTACCATATTGCCCGTCAGGCAAAGGTTCCAATTGTCTGCGGATTCATTGATTATCAACACAAAATTGGCGGCATCGGCCCTGTTTTCAATCCTTCCGGGGATATTGACGCAGACATGACAGCCATCCGATCCTTTTACGCAAAATTTTCAGGCAAATACCCCCAACCGCCCTATTCTTGATGACATTGAAGGCTTGAAACAGGTTTTAGCTGTCAGTCTAAATTTTCCATATCACTCTTTATTTGGAATATGCGACATAATATGTTCTGAAAGCGCTGCGATGGTCAGACTTGGATTCACACCAAGGTTGGCTGAAACAACCGATCCATCAGCCACATAAAGATTGGGATAATTGAACAGCTCCCCTTTATTGGAGACAACACCATTTTGGGGCGAATCCCCCATACAGCACCCGCCTAAAATATGGGCAGTTGTCGATGTATTCAGTATAAGCTCCGGAAAAGAGCTCATGGGAATTCCATTCATTTTCTTTGCAAGCCGCCTGGCGGTTTCATTGGCAATGGGAATGTAACTGGGTGATCTTTCTCCCCCTTCCGGTACTTCAGAGTTGATTGATTTACCCCCCAACCGCCACCACCTTTTTTTGTAGCTTAATTTCAGATGATTCTTGTCGGTCTGCATGACCAGCAGAATAGATATGGATGCCGCCTTTCCCAGGGGCCATAACAGCTTAATAAATCTTAATGGATGTTTTACAATATTTCCCATAAACCTTATAATTCTTGGGACCTTCCCACCACCACCAGTCATAATCGTAAGAAGATTTAAAAGGACATCTGACCCTTTATTGAATCTCACGATTTCGATATGGGTGGTATCATCCGGATAAATCCCTGATGTGATGGCAATCTGATCATTCCAGTTGGTTGATTTATCATTTGACTTGACACCGATAAGGGTTTCGGAATTGGTTCTCACAAAATTTCCCAGCTCGTTGGAAATATTCGGCAGCATCTTTGCATCCTTACATTTGCTTAAAAGCTTTACCGTGCCTAAAACACCGCCTGAGAAAACAACGCCTTTGGCTGTAAACCTTATCTCTTTTTTTAAAAAACCAATGGTGTTTTTTGTGATGACTTCATATCCCCCATGCACCGGTCTTACGCCTGTCACAGTGGTTTCAGGCATAATTTTTGCGCCCAGATTCTTAGCAAGGTAGAGATAATTTTTATCCATAGTATTTTTTGCACCAACAGGACATCCAATCATACAGGCACCGCAAAAGGTACACCCGGTTCGATCCGGCCCCTTACCACCAAAATAAGGATCAGCAATCGTTTTATCCGGTTCGCCGAAAAAGATACCCACATCGTTTTTATGAAAAGTATCTTTCCCAGTCATTTCTACACCCACTTCTTTTAACAGCAGATCAGCTTTACCCACCTGGGGACATTGATTTACGCCCAACATTTTTCTTGCCGTTTCATAATGAGCCGTCAACTTTTCTTTGGCATTCTCAATACACCAATCTTTACTTTCAAACACTTCATCAGGAGGAATCAGAAGCTGGTTGGCATAGACAAGACTTCCACCGCCGACACCGCCGCCATGGACAATCCAGGCATGCTTGACCATGGTGAGCATCTGATACCCGTAACATCCAATGGCCGGCAACCATAAATATTTTTTAATATTCCAGTTTGTTTTTGGAAAATCAGTTGTTTTCCATTCTTTTCCCTTTTCTAATACCCCGACCCGATACCCTTTTTCCGAAAGCCTTAACGCAGAAACACTTCCGCCAAAACCTGACCCGATAACAATGTAATCAAACGATAGTTGCTGGGTTGATTCCATTAAATACTCCTAAAAAAAATGTCCGTGTTCTGATTGCTCTCATTATTTTATAATAAATATGCTGCCAAAAGGGTCTTAAGTTTGGGAAGACAACCCGAATAAAAATGGTCGCAATTTTCAATAACCTCATACTGCACATCAATTTGCCATCGATTGATATGATGTTGGATAAGATCAGGAGGAGCAATCTCATCATCAGCACCTGTCACAATAAAACCGGTGGACGACATTGTTTTAATATCATCAAAACTCATAAAACCAACTGGCGGTGACACCATAATGTGATCTTTAATGTCACATCCCTTTGAAACCACCAAGGCATTCATCCTCGCGCCAAAAGAATATCCGGCAAGATGGATCTCTGGATATCCGGTTTCAGCAAGCCAGGAAATTACAGCCCGAATATCCTCCTGCTCCCCGTTTCCATCATCAAAGGTTCCAGTGCTGTTTCCAGTCCCTCTGAAGTTAAATCTTAAGGTTGTAAATCCTGCTTGAAAAAAAGAGTCTGCAATGGTCATCACCACCGGATTGTCCATATCCCCGCCATAAAGCGGATGGGGATGACAGATAATCACCGCCTTTTGAGAAGTTTTTTTTTGCAAAACACCCTCAAGCTGAATATTTTTATGCGCAATGGTGACCTGTTTGCCCATTTTTTCAACACCTTCTTTATCTGGAAATAGCATCTATTTGCTTGTAACCTGTCCTTTTTTTGTGTAAATTCTAATTTTATTTTATACCATCATTCATCATTTATAGGGTATTATTGTGAATATCAATTCAATAACAGTATTAAATAAAAAATTATGGGAATGAAAATCTGTCACAATTGTGGGGAAAAAGTAAAGACCTTAACAGATAAATGCCCGAAATGCGGCGTCATTCCCAAAACCGCCATGCCGCCTGTCTTCATAGGGATAGCGATTGCAGTGGTGTTATTACTGAGTGTTATTGCCGGGTTGATTTTGTTCTAATCAGGCCTAAAACCCATTTTTGCTTCGATTTTCAAAATGCGGTTCCAATTGAATCTTTTTTATCTGCTACTTTTTACTGATCCGGATTTTGAAGCTCTGAAATAATATCTTTTACAGAAGAATTCCCTTTGATGACATACTGCCCTGATTCATTATGTCCGGATATCACAGCTGGTCTTTTTTTCTGATGGGAATGCGAAATTCCATTTTTATTTTCCAAGTCTCCGTTCTGATCAACAACCGGAGAACGATAAACCCTGTGAGCTGCGATCTCTGTGGAAGGTTTAAAACTGATACTGGGCGGTGTCAGTCTGGTTTTGGTATTAATGTATTCGGATTCATATTTTTCCTGGGTATACATACCTTCTCCCCTTCCTGTCTGCAGGATACTTTCGATCTGCGCAAACCGGTTATCCCGAATAGTGGATTTAACAGAATTTGTTCCCTTTAGTATGGAAAGGATTGGAATTCTGAATCCAAAATTTGGGTTGAATTCAAGCTTTTGAACGATCAACACTGATAACACTGATGAAAGCTGAGTTCTGACCATGTCCTGGGCATCTGGAGGAAAGGAATTACACATTCTGTAAAGCGCATCTTCTGAATTTGTTGCATGAAGAGAGGCAATCACCAAATGGCCGGATTCAACTGCATTTAATGTCAACCGGATGGTTTCGGGTTCTCTTAACTCTCCTACCATAATGACATCAGGATCTTCTCTTAAGACATCCTGAAGACCCTGATCAAAGGATTTGATGTGGGTCCCTAATTCACGCTGTTCAATATAGGATTTATTGGAACTGAATCTATATTCAACAGGATCTTCAAGTGTAATGATATGACAGTCCCGATTGCGGTTTATTTCTGCAAGAAAAGCCGCTATGGTTGTTGACTTGCCGCTTCCGGTAGCACCACAAATTAAGATCAGACCGCTGGAAAGGTCACAATAATCTTTTAAATCCGGGAGAAGATTCAAATCATTGAAATTTGGGATTCTCCCCGGCAGAAGTCGAACAGCCAGGCTTAACCCCCGTACAGTATAAAATACATTAACCCTTATCCTGATATGGGCCACACTTCTTGCAAGATCGACAGAAAGCCTGGTTTTAAGCATTTTAAGCTCATGCGGTTCCAACAGGCTCAGCGTCAAGGTATCAATCTGCTCACAGGTATATGAGTCATTTGTAAACACAATTTTTCCATTTTTCCTGCAGACAACCGGATGATCACCTGAGATATGGATATCAGAATATCCTTCTTTCACACCTGCTCGAATAAGGCTATGGAATCTTTGCATATTGGAGTCTCCTGGAAAATTTTATATAGATCAGTTAATTAATAAATGTAATTGGTATTTCTTTGGTTTCATATTTTTTTTTCTCTGTCAATGAATTTGAAAAAATGATAATAAAGATGCAATGAAAAAATGGAAACAAATACCCGTATGGGCCATCACCCTTTTATTGACTTTTTTAATCATTTTTCCCTCTTTTGCATCTGATAATACTAACCCTGAATCCTATTCCGAACTTGCAGCCGAGATCAGCCCTTGTGTTGTAACAATTCTTGTGTATGAATACAACGGCAAGTTCAAGGGTCAGGGCAGCGGTTTTTTTTACAATAAAAATGGTGACATTGTAACCAACAGCCATGTGATTACAAAAAACACCCGGGCAGAAATAAAAACTAAATCGGGTAACATATATCCCGTCGGCTCCATCATTGAACGTAATGAAAAAAAAGATTTTCTCAAAGCACAAACCCATCTTCCCAAGGACAGCCCGTTTCTGAAAATTGCCAGAAAATATCCGGCAGTCGGAGATAAGATCATGGTTGCAGGAAGTCCACTGGGGTTTGAACAGACCATAACAGAGGGGATTGTCTCTGCCTGGCGAACCCACCCGGAAATAGGCAAGGTAATACAGATATCAGCGCCCATATCACACGGTTCCAGCGGCGGACCTGTGTTAAATATGGCTGGTGAAGTTGTCGGCATCGCAACCCTTACCTTTCACAACGGGCAAAATCTAAATTTTGCCGTTCCTGTTCAGGCTATTTTCAATAATCAAAAACCTAAGGCAAAAAAGCTTGAATTTCACAAGGATAAAAAAGGGGGAATTGTAATTGAGTAGCTTTCCTGGCTTCTAATTTAAACCGTTTTCTTTGATTCAGATTTCCCGACTGCCCCCTCCCCAAATTTTGTGTTTATTGCAAAGGCTATGCCACAGTTGGATTACTTCCACTGTGGAAGAATTTTATTATCTTCCACATTTTCAATTTCTGGGGGTAAAAGAATAGAATCTTTATCAACAGCTATTTTTATTTCCAATTCGTCTTTATTAATTTTTGATATTTCGGAAAAGGCTCTGTCAATTTCATGAAGAAAATATTTTACTGACTCAGACTTCTGAGCAATTTTTAAATGTTCAATCGTCTTTTCAATCTCACCTTGTTGATAATATGTCATTCCAAGATGATATTGAATTAAACCATTGTCCGGTTCTTTTTTTTCAATCTCCGATAACAGCCAGATGGCTTGTGAATATATTCCTTTTTTATAGTATGCCCAACCCAATGTGTCTGCAAAAGCTATATTATCCGGCATCTTTTCGTATGCACTTTGCGCAAGAGAAAAGGCCTTGTTTATCTGTTGATTATCTTCTAGTAACAGCCAAGCAAGGTTGCTTTGAAAAATTGGTGAGCCTTGAAACTTCTTATATCCCTCCTGCATTATTTCCAATGCTGTTGTTAAATCCTGACTATCAACATAAAATTCACATAAGACCAACCAGGCGTCTTGAAAATAAGGCTTTCTTACTGTGCATTGTTTTAAAATTTCGATTGCTTTTTGTATTTCATGGTTGTTTTTATAAAAGCTTGCAAGTTCCATATAAACAAAACCAGGAGCAGAATAAAACTGGATTGCTTTTTTAAGGAATTCCTCTGCCTTTGAAAGATTTCCCGTCTTTTGGGCCACCTTTCCTGCCAAATAATAAACTTCTGGAGAATTTTTCCTTATTGTCAGTCTTTTATCAATAAAATCATTAGCAGTCTTATTTTGTTTCATCTTCAGCAGCAGCATACAATACCGGTAAGACGCATCGATTAAATCAGGATCTATTTTAAGCACCTGTTTATAATATTCCAACGCGGCTATGTCATTGTCCATTAATTCTTCAGTCATGCCTAAATAATAGTAAGAAGCATATGTTCTGCTGCTCAGGTGTAAAGATGTTGCAAATTCTTTTTTTGCAAGGGAGTATTTTTTTTGACCCAGCAAGTTAAGTCCTTTAATGATGTACCCGGTGAAATCTTCAGGGTAATTTTCTAATAATCGATCTAAATATTGCAATGATAAACTATATTCTTTTTTTTTATAAAAAAGCTCTGAGATAAGAAGTAAGGCATTATAATGATTGGGATGAATCTGGAGTGTTCTAACAAGAGTATTTTCCGAAAGTTTGTTTTTCTCGTTGATCAAATGTGTAAGCCCTAAAAGATAGCGAACATTTACCAATCCTGGTTTCAATTCAAGAGCAGACTTAAAATGAGAAGTTGCATCAACCGGTCTACCCGAGTATAGCCAAAATTTACCCTGTAGCAGTTCAAATTCAGTTGTCGATTCCTTTATCTCCTCTTTAAGTTCTAAAATAATTTTTTCTGCTTTGTTAAGTTTGTTATTTAAAATATAAACATCAGAGAGCATCATTTTAAGATAGATATCCTCCTGGTTCTTCAGTATGGTTTCTAAAATACTTTCAGCTTTGGAATTGTTTTCGGTTGCAATATGAAATTGTACCAAATGATACTTTAAGCTCATGTCTTCAGGTTCTATTCTAATCGCATCAAGTATTGATTGCTCGGCTTGATCATATTGATCATCTATTAAATAATAGTCTGACATGAGAAGATATATTTTAGAGGGTATGACAATACTCTTTTTTACAATTTCTAAAATCTTTAAAG
>JAHJLN010000340.1 GCA_018821715.1 Pseudomonadota bacterium
CATATGCTGGTTTCCATTTATCCTGATACATAAATTTATCCAGTTTTTTCCAGTTGTATCCAAGACCTTGAGCACTGTCCATCAACCGCTTTGACATGGGACCGACCATTTCATTTTTAAGTGGTGCAACCGGAAGCTTTCGGTCTCCGATGCTGATATCTGCCGTCATAACTTCAACAGTCGATTATGCTATGCGTAAATTTTGAAGTTTATCCTTGGCTTTTACAAAAATGATTTTACCATCTTTCCATACAGGGATTGAGAGGTCCAGATTGGCTGCTTTTTCAACGGCTTTCTTTGAAGCCCGTTGCATTGCATTTAAAGCCAATTGTGATTTTGATTCTTTTTTCATGTTTTTTCCTCCTTATCTCCATAAATCAAATAGCGAACAAATCTCTGATTAAATCCATATATATCTGTAAATAAAGATAAGAACAAGATTTACCTGAATTTGTAAAATAAGCAGATCAGATAAGGGGTTGATCGGGAATAACGGGAATTCATATAAAAATATTATATTTAATTGATCTTACTGATGTTACGCGATATTGAAATGATAGTACGGTGTGTAAATAGCTAAAAAGACCGGAAGATTTCGGTTCTTAATCTCGGATTGATTCGGAAGATCTCAGATATATTAAAATTGACAAAAAAAGTTTCAAATGTTAATTTTCAAATAAATACAATAGGATTTAAGATATGCAAAATACTATCGAAATAAAACACCTGTCCAGAGAAGAAAAACTTCGGATGATGGATGCTCTTTGGACAGATTTGATATCTGAAGAGGAGCTTCTTGAATCTCCGGAATGGCATCAGAAAGCCCTTCAAGAAACAGAGCACCGATTTGC
This sequence comes from Pseudomonadota bacterium, assembly GCA_018821715.1. Classification (GTDB taxonomy): domain Bacteria; phylum Desulfobacterota; class Desulfobacteria; order Desulfobacterales; family Desulfobacteraceae; genus Desulfobacula. The sequence continues at coordinate 852 of JAHJLN010000340.1, forward strand.
AGCAGGGAAAGAAAAAGTTCTGGATTGGCAAACCGCCAAAAAAGATCTGCGGAAACACTTTGAATGAAAATTAAAATCCTTTCGTCCGCGATAACTGACTTGTCAGAAGGTCGGTTGTTTTATGAAAAACAGGGTGAAGGATTGGGAGAATACTTCTTCGATTCTTTATTTTCCGATATTGATTCTCTGACATTGTATGCGGGCATACACCCTGTATTTTATGGTTACCACCGAATGCTTTCAAAAAGATTCCCCTATACCATTTATTACAAGCTTAAAAAGGAATCAGCCATTATAATCTGGAGGGTTCTGGGTTTGCGACAAGATCCAAAGAGAATCAAGAGCTCGTTAGAGAGTTTATAATCAATTCTTTTATATTGACGAATGAGTGACAATAGATATGATAAGCTTGAAAAGAAATATAATGCACTTCTTGAAGAAAATGAATATCTCAGAGCAAAAATTCGAAAATTAGAATCTAAGCAAGACTCCATTTTTCCTATCCAAAAACCGGCGCTGTCCCAAAAATCATTGTTTCAAGAAGCAGAGGGGCAAATATTAGATCAAAAATCAGATACTGCTTCACCAAGTGATGTCTCATCCGGCGGTAAATCTATTCATCAGTATTCTTTGACGAATGAAAAAATTTCTCTATTTATATCACTGTTCAAAGGCAGGAGCGGTGTATATGCGAGAAAATGGCAAAACAAAAAAGGGCTTTCCGGATATAGCCCGGTTTGTTTGAATGAGTGGGCGCCTGGTATCTGCAATAAGCCTAAAATCAAGTGTTCCGGATGTGAGCAAAAACGATATTCACCCTTAAATGAATCGGCAATAGATAAGCACCTCAGGGGTGGAATTGTCATTGGGATTTATCCGATGGACCTTGATGAGACCTGTTATTTTCTGGCCATTGATTTTGATAAGGAGGGCTGGGAGAAAGATATTTCGATTATACGAGAAACATGCTTTCAATTTGAAATTCCTGTTGCAATAGAACGATCCCAGTCCGGCAATGGCTGCCATGCATGGTTCTTTTTCAAGGACAAGATCCCGGCTGTTCTGGCACGAAAATTTGGAACGTCACTTTTGACCCATTCAATGAGTAAACGGCATAAAATCTCATTTGATTCCTATGACAGGTTATTCCCCAATCAGGATACCATGCCTAAAGGCGGTTTTGGCAATCTGATCGCTTTGCCACTCCAGAAAATTCCTCGGGATAAAGGGAATTCAGTTTTTATTGACAAAGACTTTGCTCCTTACCCGGATCAATGGAACTTTCTGTCAAATATTAAAAAAATGGATGAGAAAGAGATAACTTTATACATTAAAAAGCTTGGCAAAGGAAACGACTTGGGGTTACTTAAAGATGATGATTCAATGGTAAAACCATGGATAAAGCAGGCTGTTGAATTAAAGGATAATGATTTTCCCAAAACTGTCACGATTATTAAATCCAGTATGTTATATGTCGAGAAAAAAGGATTAAGTCAAAAGGCACTGAATACCCTTAAACGCTGTGCGGCTTTTAAAAATCCGGCATTTTACAAAGCTCAAGCCATGAGAATATCAACATATGGAAAGCCACGGGTCATATCCTGTTCTGATGATTATGAAAGCTACCTGGCACTGCCTCGGGGGTGTGAAGACGATATCAAACACTTGCTAAAAGATTTCAAAGTTAAGCAAGAATATGTGGATGAGACCACCCCTGGAAATAAAGTTAATATTGAATTCAATGGATCCTTGCGAGAGGAGCAACAGCGGGCTGCTGATGCATTATTGGCACACGAAAATGGTGTTCTATCTGCCACAACAGCATTTGGAAAAACGGTTATCGGGGCCAAACTGATCAGCGTGAGAAAAGTGAATACACTTGTGATCGTTCACAGGCAACAGCTGCTTTCTCAATGGCGGGAAAGGCTGGAACAATTTTTGATTATAAATGAATCACTGCCGGATCTGCCTAAAAAAAGAGGCCGAAAAAAGGAGCAAAATGTAATCGGGTATATGGCCGCCGGTAAAGATCGGTTAAGCTCGATTGTTGATATTGCGATTATGCAATCAATAAATATAAATGGTGATGTCAAGGAGATGATTAAAAATTATGGAATGATTATAGTGGATGAATGTCATCATGTTCCAGCGGTTACTTTTGAACAAATTTTTAAGCATGCAACAGCAAAATATATCTATGGGCTAACAGCAACGCCTTACCGTTCAGATGGGCATCATCCAATAATCTTTTTTTACTGTGGGCCTATTCGATTTTCAGTGGATGCAAAAAAGCAGGCTGAAAAAAGACCTTTTGAACACTATCTGATTCCAAGATTTACGTCCTTTAAAATTATCCATAACAAAAATGGTATTGAGCCCGCCATTCATGAAATTAAATCCAATCTTATATCAGATGAAATCAGAAACCAATTGATCATCGATGATGTTATACAGTGCTATAATAAAGGACGAAATTCTTTAATTTTAACAGATCGTATTTCCCATATCGATGAGTTGGCAAAAAAGATCAGGAAAGAGATCCCGAACGTTATATGCCTCAAAGGTGGCATGGGAGTTAAAAAAACCGTTAAAATAATGGGAGAAATCGATTCTATACCTGATACTGAATCATTTGTCCTGATTGCGACAGGCAGCTATATTGGAGAGGGCTTTGACGAGGCCCGCCTTGACACATTATTTTTGGCCATGCCCATCTCCTGGAAAGGGACCGTTCAGCAATATGCAGGCAGGTTGCACCGTTTATTCGAGCCTAAAAAAGATGTGCAGATATATGATTATGTTGATCTTCATGTAAAAATGCTCGAAAAAATGTACGGGAAAAGACTTAAAGGGTATGCCTCAATCGGGTACAAAGTAAAAGTGGCAAGGTTACCTGACGCACCAACCAATATCATTTTCACTAAAGACAGTTTTTTCCCAGTTTATTTGCAGGATATAGACAGTGCATCAAAACGTCTGTTGATCATCAGTCCGTTTGTTACTCAAAAGCGGATTCTCCAAATGATGGATCATTTTAGTGAAATCTTGAAAAAGCAGGTGGAAATAATTATTATTACCAGGCCCATTGATGAATTTAAAAAAGATCGTCAAGCTGCATTGGAAGATATTTTTTCAATGGTTGGCAAAGCAGGTATCCGTTTGATATTCAAATCAAAAATTCATCAAAAATTCGCCATCATCGATGATAAGATCACTTGGTATGGCAGTATTAACCTTTTAAGTTTTGGCCATTCTGAAGAGAGCATCATGCGCCTTGAAAGCACCAGCATTGCACATGAGTTAACCGAAACCATTGAGGATAAATAGTATTGGCAGCTGAAGGAGAAGAGGATAAATTTTTTCAATAGAAGAAGCATGCGCCTAAAAAAGCAGAAAAAACTCAGACAACATTAGGACCACATGTAAATCATTGCTCAGCGGTTTAAGGCACAAATCACATTAAATTTTTGTCTATATCCATTTTACCATGCAAAATACCAATGATATCAATATAACTGTCTGAGATGAGATAAAAAATGATGTGTTTTCGCACAGGAAAGGAATAATATTCACTAACAATTTCAGGCCGTTGTTTTCCAAGTCCCGGATTAACCGCAAGTTGGTTAAGCTTGTCCTCAATATCCTGAAGATATTTTTCAGCTTGCACTTCACCCCATGTTTCAACAGTATAATTCCAGATATCTGTTAAATCCGATTTTGCTGAAGGGGTGAGACGGTATCTATGCATTCCTGGCCTCAGTAATAATTTCGCTCACGGATTGAGCAACAAATTCTCCCCGTTTAGCTTGTTCGGCACCAATCGATAAGCGTTCTCTTAACATTTCAAGTTTCATGTGCTGTACCAATTCTTCATTTTTTTCCCAGAACCGCAAAGCATCCCGAATCACTTCACTGGCATTGTTGTAATAACCTGATGCTACTTTTTGCTTAATCTTGTTTTCAAGCTCAGGTGTTAGTGAGACATGCATACGAACCTCCTTATCTATTTGAATACCATATAATAATAACAAAAATACAAACATTGTCAATCTTTGAAAGTATGCTTTTGTAAAATTCGGTAGACTCTATTAAGAATGACACCATTTTCAGTACAGATTATTTTTCAGGGCATAAAGCAGGATTGAAAAATATGAAATTCAATATAAATCAAGCGTCTTACAGGTAGTTAGAAATTCAGGATAGATAATGGATATTTCATGGACAGAGTTGGTTTTAAACAAGGGTAGCTAAACACCTCTCTAATGCTGTTGAAGAAGCTGTGAGAATACGACAAGCAAATACATAAAGTATATAATTGGGTTTGAATAGAAGAAAACAACAATCCGTCAAATCCCAATTGCGCAAAGCAAAAGTTTTCAGAGGACCGGAAGGGGACCGGAAAATTTCGCCGCAATCTCTTTGTAGAAATGGTTCGGCTTTAGCGTTTTATGATGGAACACTTAATTTTTGCAGCTTTTCTTTGGCTTTTATAAAAATGATTTTACCATCTTTCCATACGGGGATTGACAGGTCCAGACTGGCTGCTTTTTCAGCGGCTTTCTTCGAAGCCCGGTGCATCGCGCCAAGTGCTAAATCTGCATATGATTCCTTATTCATATTTTTTTCTCCAAAACTTCGGGGTTTTCTCCTGAATTATCAAAAACAACCCAAGCGTCGACCAGTGACTTATAGTATCTCTCAAAATTTTCCCACCCTCGATGGTACCTTCTTACAATAACATCTTCCGGTACATAATGTCCACCTTCGGCAACTCTGAGTTGTACACGTTTAATCGCTATTTCTGGGTTTGGAAGTTTCAGAAAATACAATATTATTTCATAGCCTGTCTGTTTCCATTTTTCAATACGCTCAATATAGTTTAATCCGCTTAATGTTGTTTCAAATGCAAAGGATTCTTTATTGGAAACAATAGTGTCCATCCTTTTTAAGAATAGTTTTCCAGCTTCTAATGCAACACTTTCAGGTTTGAAGGGTGCAATTCCCCGGGCAATCAAATCAGCATTTAGAAAATTCAGACATCCGGCTTCTTCAGGTAGAAAGTTTTCAGCAAAGGTCGTTTTTCCTGCACCGTTTGGGCCTGCAATAATGTAACACTTCATTTCATTTTTTGACATTGATCCCACCAATAAAATTACGAATAAAAAAATGCTGATTAAATCTTTATATAGCCTCAAATGAATTTAAGAACAAGATTTGTCTGAATTTATGAAAAGGGTAGATGAAAAAAATTCTCTCCCTATGCAGATTCAATGAAGGAGAATGGGCTTCAAGCACTCGTCGGAACCCATGAAAAAATTTTGCGGGAATATTAACAAATCGTTTCGGAAAAAGGCGACAACTTGCTTGACACACATCGGTATACAGGGATAAATATTTTAACAGGAACAACTTGTGATCACAGATGGAACAATATTAAGCAGCCTTTCGCCACTCATACCGATGGTGAAGCCCTCCAACCCTTGGAAGGGAGATCAGTATACCATTTTCTGGCTCGAACTGTACCTGGCGCATGTATGGTGAATCTTTTGAAAAACCGAGATGCGTTCGATCATGATCGATAATACTCGAAATAATCAGACAAAATGCTTTTTAAATGTTTTTCGTTAAACACAATTATATGGTTTAAACAATCACGCCTGATGCTACCTATAACTCTTTCACAATATGGATTTTGCCAAGGACTTTGAGGCGCTATCTTTACCTCTTCTAATCCCATATTTTGTACTCGTTTTTGGAAAACTTTCCCATATATCCCATCACGATCTCTTAGTAAATATTTTGGCGCTGAATCCCATGGACAAGCTTCTACGATTTGTTGAGCTGTCCATTTGGCAGTAGGATTTGTGGTTATATTGAAATGAAGAATTTTCCGCCGCTCATGCCATAGAACTAAAAAAAAACACGAAATTGGAAATTAAGAAACTAATTGCGCAAAGGAAAATAATCTCAGAGGCCCGGAAGGGTACCTGCGAAGCAACAAAGGATTTCGGCTGATTTGCCAAAATCCTTTGTTATCAATGGTGATCCCACCGGGAATTGAACTCGGGTTTCAGGCGTGAGAGACCCTCGCAACAAGGGTCTCAGGTCGAAGTGCAGTTCATATAATTTCCAGATTATTCACCAAGTTTCCGAGAAAAATCAAATCAATGAAAAAATGTAAAATTCTAAGGAAACCTGAAATGGCAATTGAAATAATAGTTTTCCAATAGGGATTTAGGAAGCAGACAAAAGACAAATTTACTATATTTTATTGATTTCACAGCGATTAAACGATATTGAGATGATGGCACGGTGTGTAAATAGCTAAAAAGACCGGAAATAATTGTTCGGGATCGATTGAAATGGATACAACCGTAATAAATAATTCGTCGGATTTTTCTTTCTGCCTGAATGCAACACGATTCTTTCTCAATGTGCTGTTCTTTCTGAAAGGTATGAATAAATGAACCTGGATGGCTACCTGAAAAAATTTACAAAATTGAGAACAGGTATAAGTCATGGCCATGTTAAACCACACAAGCCGATAATGCTGTTAGCCATAATTTCCCTGATCGAGAACAGGAAAATTGTATCCAACAAAATTGATTATTCGCCCCACCTGCTTGAGCTGTTTAAACGGTTCTTTGATATTGTTAGAGCAGAACAGGATGCCTTGAATCCCCTTTTACCTTTTTTCTATCTGCGTGGAGATGGATTTTTTCACCACAGGCCGTTCAATGGAGAGGATCAGTCTTACATGGCGCTCAGCGACCCAAGCAGCATAAAGAAATTTACGGGAATTGTTGAATACGCATACCTGGATGAGGAGTTATGGGCTTATCTTCAGGATCAGACGGCTTTGAACACATTGAGGGATACACTGATTCAATCCTATTTCCCCAGATACAAGAGTCAAATTGAACGGATTGAGAGAGAAGAAAAAGAGATATCTGGCTATGAGACCATTTTAAAGGGGGAGCCTGACAGGATAAAGGAAACAAAATCAATATACAGGTCCACTGCCTTCGCTCGAACTATAAGGGAAATTTATGATTACCGTTGTTCAGCCTGCGGTTTGCGGCTTAATTTAAACGGACTGGTAATCATTGATGCCGCTCATCTTATTCCTTTTAGTGAATCTCAGGACGATGATCCCCGGAATGGAATTGCATTGTGTAAAAATCACCATTGGGCCATGGATAAGTTTTTAATTGTACCGGGAGCGGACAATTTGTGGCATGTTTCCCCTGAACTCGACGACAGAATTGAGGGCTGCAAAGAGATTATTAATCTGAATAAAAGAAAAATTCTGTTGCCACAGGATGAAAAATATTATCCAAAACCGGAATCTTTAACATGGCGACATGAAAGGATTTTGAGGTGAAGACTGTTTGAGATTGATAAGATAAATTGAATTTTTTTATGAAATAGGTTTAATAAATGGTTTCAAAAATAATAAAAGACTCTGATATTCGCTGGGATATTTTTAGAGCTCTGCTGCCTTTTTTTGGGACCATCGTAACACCATCTTTTTTAAAAAGGACGCAGGAGTATATTTCAGGGATTGAAAGAGTTCATCCACTGATTGAAGGTATCTACAAACCCAAGTGGAGTAAATATGCTCTGAGTATCGCCAGTATGCAGGTCAATCCGTATTCAGACAAATTGGAATATTTAAATGACGGTAGGTGGCGAATCAGTTACTCAGCCAAATCGGGTGGCACTCATATTGCCCAAAATAAAGCCTTGGTAAATTGTATGACGGATAAAGAACCTGTCATTGTCTTATTGCAAACATCCAATGATAAGAGGCTCGGAATTAAATACAGGCTGCTTGGGCTTGGTTTAATTAATCATTTTGATCCCGTCAAGGAGCAGTTTGATATCCACCATATTGATAGTGAATTTTTAAATAGATTTGGAAATGGGGTTCAAGAAAAATTGCTTGTGGAATATTCAATGCGTGAAGCAGCCTTTGAAGAGTTCCATCCATTCGTTAATGAAGAGAAAGCAATTTATAAGGTATCAAAGGTTAAACGAGAGCAATCATTTAAAAAAATTATTCTGGAACAATATGACCATTCTTGTTCAGTGACCGGTATGAAATTCAAATATAACAATATAGTAGAAGCTCAGGCTGCCCACATCAAGAATCTTTAAGGTGGCACCGGGAAGAAGTGTTTAATAGGTTTGGTCAATAGTGTTCCATCATTGGTTTACTATTAAGATTGTCATTGAAACGTTGAGTTTAAAAATCAGAGATGCAATATTTAGTATTGCAAATTGAAGAGTAGATGATAAATACTGGATGTATAATCATTAACTCATAGGATAAAAAAGAATGGCGACGGCAGAACAAATAAAAGCTTTGATAAAATCTCATTTCAATGATGACAAAGAACGTTTCTATACGATTTCTCTGCAGTTGGCAGCCCATGAATCAAAACAGGGACATAACTCAATCGCTAAAGCTATTCGGGATATTGTAGACAAAGGCCGTCAACAGACAAAATCCAAGATAATCCCATTTCCTGGTGACCTACAAGGTTTAGTCCTGACTGAAGAGCCTGAAACTCCAAAATCTTCTCTTGTGATGCCCGCTGCCCTGGAAAAAAGAATTGATAGAATTATTCATGAATACAGACAAAAAAATAAATTAAAATCTCATGGTTTGAAACATCGGCGTAAAATACTACTCGCTGGCCCACCCGGAACAGGGAAAACAATGACAGCAAGAGTCCTTTCGCAAGCACTTGGTCTAAAATTGCATACAATTCAAGTTGATCGTCTTGTTACCAAATTCATGGGTGAAACCAGTGCCAAACTTCGTCAAATATTTGATCTGATCAAGCAAGTACACGGAATATACCTCTTTGATGAATTTGATGCAATTGGTGCTGAGCGCACGATGGATAATGATGTCGGTGAAATGCGCCGGGTCCTGAATGCATTTTTGCAGTTCATTGAACAGGATCATTCTGATAGCTTGATCATTGCTGCAACCAATAATCCGAAATTGTTGGATCATGCACTTTTCCGCCGGTTTGAGGATGTACTCAACTACAATCTGCCTGATGAAAGAGAGAGGCGGTCTTTAATTGAAAATATTATGGGTACCTTTTTAAATGCCCGATTTGCATGGAATAATGTTATCAAACTGAGCCGTGGTTTATCCCATTCAGAAATAGATTATGCTTGCAGAGACGCTATAAAAGTTATGATCCTATCTGGTAAGACCACAGGGAATGCCAGCTTATTAATTCAGGCATTAAAAGAAAGACAAAATTCCTATTCGGAAACCAAATAAAATCAAACAATGGCAGAAACTTATCCTCACATTGTTCTTCCACAGCCACCTGAAACAACATCATTTACAAGTACCTCAAGCAGAGGCAGGAAAAATATCCCCACTGATCGAATCCGACAGACTCATAGCGCTTCATTAAAGCAAAAATTAGAAAAAGCCTGGGCTGATACAACATCAGAACAAATTGTTCACTATGCAACCCGAAAAGGCATTTACCTTGAATTCAAAGGCGAAGCCGGTTTTGACCTGGTTACCAAAAGCCTTGAAGACATGCGGTCAAAAAAAATCCGGCTTTTAAATGTTAGAAAAGAAACCGGCAAACCCAAGGAGTCATTTGAAGAAACCTCACCTGAAGATATAACGACATTTGCGACTGTTTTTGTCGACAACGAGAAAAAAGAATTTTTTTTCAATCGAATTGAGCAGTATGCCCGGGAAGAAACGGATAAGAGAAAACCTAAACATAGTGATTTGATCAACAGTATCTCCAATATTAGGAAAGCGGATAAAATCGAATCTTTCTGGTTGGATGAGAAAATCCTGATACCCAAAAAGGAGCCGAGATGGTGCGAGGTCTGGTTAAGCAGTGACACCGATGAAACGATAAATCATTTTAATCAATTGCTTGAAAAATTTGAAATTCAATCACGATCAGGCTTCATAAAATTCCCAGAAAGAATCGTAAAGGTAATTCTGGCAAATGCTAACCAACTGGAGCAACTAACCCTTCATTCTGATGATATTGCAGAATATCGCAGTGCAAAAGAAACCGCTTCTTTCTGGACCGATATGAAAAACTTTCACCAAGCGGAATGGGTGCGAGATCTTCAAGACAGGACAAAAATTAAATCCGATTCAAACACATCGGTCTGTATCCTTGATACCGGGGTGAATAATGGTCACCCTCTTTTGTCTTCACTGCTTTCTGATGAAGACTGCCAATCGGTTGATTTGGATTGGGGAACCCATGATCATAATAAGCATGGAAGCTTGATGGCAGGTATTGCTGCGTATGGGGATCTGGCAGCCTGTCTTGCAACTTCGGATTCCGTGGTGATCAGGCATTGTTTGGAATCGGTAAAAATTCTTCCTTTACCACCGCAGCAAAATGAGCCTAATTTGTGGGGCTTTATAACCAGTCAAGGTATCTCTCGTGCAGAAATTCAAGCGCCGCACAGAAATCGTATTGTTTGTATGGGGGTGAGTTCTGTCGATACCCGTGACCGTGGACGACCTAGCTCCTGGTCGGGACAGCTTGATCAAATTGCATCCGGCAGTCAAGACGATATTCAAAGATTGTTGATTGTATGTGCAGGAAACATCAATGATTTACAAGTGGCAAAGAATTATCCTGAAGCTCAAATTACAGATTCCATTCATGACCCGGGGCAATCCTGGAATGCATTAACTGTAGGGGCTTATACCTGCCTGGATCAAATCAATGATCCAACAATGTCAGGATATGAACCCATTGCATCTAAAAATGGGCTTTCCCCTTTTTCGACCACGTCATCAATATGGGAGGATATGTGGCCCATAAAACCTGAAATAGTAATGGAGGGTGGTAATTTTGCCAAGGATGAGAGTGGTTTTGTTTCGGTATGCGAAGACCTTTCTTTATTGTCAATATATTACAAGCCGCAAGAAGGGCATTTTTATCCATTTCAGATGACCAGTGCTTCAACTGCCTATGCAGCATGGTTTGCAGCACAAATTCAATCGGAATATCCGAATTTCTGGCCGGAAACCATACGTGCGATAATGGTACATTCAGCAAAATGGCCTGAGTATATGAAAAAACAATTTGTAGATGATGACAAAAAACAATCTCTAAAGAGACTGATGAGAATTTGTGGCTATGGTGTACCGGATCTTCAGCAGGCACTGTATAGTGCTGCCAATTCATTGACTTTAATTGCACAGGAAACTATTCAACCGTTTGATAAAAAAGAAAACGCCAGCGGTTACCGGACAAAAGATATGCATCTTTATGAACTCCCATGGCCGAAAGAAACCCTTTTGGGATTGCCTTCAGATACGATGGTGGAAATGAGAGTAACCTTGTCATATTTTATTGAACCAGGACCGGGTGAAATTGGTTGGAAAGATAGATATCGGTATGCATCCCACGGTTTGAGATTTCATTTGAATTCTCCTGAAGAATCTCAAGAAGAGTTTGTAAAAAGGGTCAACGCAGCAGCAAGGCTTGAAGAGGAAGGGAAACCAGATACAAAAAGTTCTTCTCAATATTGGGTTATTGGTCAATCGAGGAATAAAGGATCAATTCACTCCGATATATGGAAAGGAACCGCAGCAGAGCTTGCAGGTTCCAATTTAATATCTGTCTCTCCTACTATAGGATGGTGGAGAGAGCGATATCATCTTGATAAATGGGATAAAAAGACTCGATACTCTCTTGTTGTGACCATTAAAACGCCTGAAGAAAAGATGGATATTTATACACCGGTTGCCACTAAAATTGGCATTAAAGTTCCCATCGAGATTAAAATATAAAAATTTCATCAAACCCCAACTGCGCAAAGCAAAGATTTTCAGAGGACCGGAGGCGGACCGGAGAAGCAAAAAAGGATTTTAGCTGATTTGCCAAAATCCTTTGCTGTCAATGGTGATCCCACCGGGAATCGAACCCGGGTTTCCGGCGTGAGAGGCCAGCGTCCTGACCGCTAGACGATGGGACCTTTAAAAAAGTGTCTAAACATATATTAATGCGGATGTATTGTCAAATAAAATTGCCGGTTCAGGCGGGCTTCTTTCGCTGTCCCTTTCTGTAGCCGAAGAGAAGATAGATCAGCCAGCCGACGATGGGGACAATGGCCACAAAGTGCCAGATGATTTTTGTTTTTATGGATCCGAAATCCTTAAGGATGATGTCGATTAAGGCCAGCATGGTCAGACCGAAAGATATGGCAAAAATAATCAGGAGATATAAAATGGTTTGATCCATAAATAATATGTTACCCTTTTAATTTGTCTGAAATTTTTAACAGTGTGTCCACGTAATAGTTGCTGTGGTTGTAAGTAAACAGGACCTCATGCTGCCTTTGTCTTGCAATCCCGGGTTTCCAGCCATGATGTTTAAGGTAGTTGGCCACACTGAAAATAGCATCTGCATGGGTAAAAAGATCGATCTTGCCGTCATTGTTTCCATCTTTTGCGAGCTTGAGAGCATTAGACGGCATAAACTGGGAAACGCCCATGGCCCCGGCATATGATCCTTTAATGCTGTCAGGGGCAAGCCCCTGTTGTTCGGAATATGTGATGAGTGCTTTCAGCTCTTCATATCCCCACTTTGTTCGTTCTTCAACTTTTTTTAAAAAAGTCTGCTTTTTGGGTTTTTTCTTGTCAGGTATAGCGCTCCAGATTCTTTCTCTCAAAACTTCATCTGTTAACGCAGCCATGGTGGAAAGCGTGTTAATAACAGTTCGCTTCCCAAGATATGTTCCAAGCCGGGTTTCAACAAGCAGGATGGCGGTGATGATTGTTTTGTCAACACCGTATATTTTTTGTGCCTGGTCAAGTGCATTTTTATGGTCTTCAATATATTTCAAGGCGTTGTCAATGGATTTTTTTGATGTGAACTGGTCGTAATTAAGGCTTGACTCAGAATGGATGAAGAATTGGGAGACGCCTTCAGGATTGAAAAATACATTTTCGCTGGAAAACAATTGCTCTATCTTTTCTTTTTCAAATCCGTCATTGATAAGCTGGAGGATGAGTTTGTCAAACTCTTTGCCGATCTTTATTTCCTGCCCTGATAAAGGAGAGGACATAATTAGAAAAAGAATGAAAATAAATAAGATGACAGGGGGTTTTTGTAATACTGGCATTTTCATTCCCATGGGTCTTTTGTCTGCTCCCTTTATATCTATTAATCCGATGCCGGATATCGTTAAAGTTGAAGAAATAATTCTAAAGCATTACAATTTTTTATTTCTTATAGCTTATTTTTTTTAGGATTGCATTAAAAAAATAGGACAGGAACAATTGAAAAGCGCTTGAGTGTCAAAAGAACGTCCGGCTATTTAAATTTTTAATGACCGGACGTCCTTTTGGGTTAACTCCCTTATGCAGGGTTAAATATCATAGTAGAGATAGAATTCATGGGGATGAGGACGGCTGATAACCGGTTTGACTTCATTTTCCATCTTATAGTCAATCCAGTATTCAATAACATCCTTGGTAAACACATCACCTTTCAACAGGAAGTCATGGTCTTCTTTCAGGGCTGCCAGGGCTTCTTCCAGGGAACCGGGTGCGGATTCCATTTTAGCCAGTTCTTCAGGCGGCAGATCATAAATATTTTTATCCATTGGATCTCCTGGATCCATTTTATTCTGGATACCGTCAATCATGGCCATTGCAATGGCGGAAAAGGCCATGTATCCGTTACATGAGGGATCAGGTGTCCTGAACTCAAGGCGTTTGGCTTTTGGAGATGCTGAATACATGGGCAGACGGATGGCAGCACTTCTGTTCCTGCTGGAGTAGGCAAGATTGATGGGGGCTTCAAAACCCGGCACAAGCCGCTTGTAGGAGTTGGTGGTGGGGTTTGTGATGGCACAAAGGGCTTTGCAGTGTTTCATGATGCCGCCGATGGCATAAAGCGCATCCTGGGACATGCCGGCATATTTGTTGCCTGCAAACAAAGGCTTTCCATCTTTCCAGAAACTCATGTGGGTGTGCATGCCGGTTCCATTGTCACCATACAACGGTTTGGGCATAAAGGTTACAGTATGATTATATTTGGCAGCAACATTTTTAAGAACATACTTGAACCAGGCCAGGCTGTCTCCCATGTTTAAAAGAGAATCAAATCTAAGATCGATCTCAGACTGCCCGGCAGCGGCCACTTCATGATGCTGGCATTCCATGGCAATGCCCAGGTCCTCTAGGGTCAGCATCATCTCTGTTCTCATGTCCTGGTATTTGTCATTGGGCGGCAGGGGGAAATACCCGTGCTTTGGACGGATTTTGTAACCAAGGTTGGGCATCTCGTCAGAACCTGTATTCCAATGGGCTTCCGGAGAGTCAATCTCAAAAAAGGAGGCATTGGGTTCAGAGGCATACCGGATATTGCTGAAAATAAAAAATTCAGGTTCCGGGCCGACATAGATGGTATCGCCAAGGCCGGTGCTTTTGATGTATTGCTCCACTTTTTTGGCAATCCCTCTTGGATCGCGGCTGTAGGCTTCCTGTGTAATTGGATCATGGATGTTTCCAATGACGACAAGGGTCGGAACTTTAAAAAAGGGATCGATCTTGGCGGTTCCGGCTTCAGGGATAACTATCATGTCAGAGTTATCAATGTTCTGCCATGCTCTCATGCTGGATCCGTCAAATCCAAACCCGTCTTCAAATGCAGCTTCACCAAATTCACAAATTGGGACTGAAAAGTGCTGCCATGTGCCGATAAAGTCCATATATCGGATATCAACAACTTTTATATTGTTTTCTTTTATCATTGCAATTACATCTTTGGGTGTCATTTTCTTTCCTTTCTTAAAGTGGTATTTATATGTGTTAAAGCGCTTCTGTTCCGGTTTCACCGGTTCTTACCCGGATGACCTGTTCAACAGGTGAAACAAAAATCTTTCCGTCTCCGATTTTTCCGCTGTTGGCAGCGTTTCTGACAGTTTCAACTGTTTCATCGGCTCTGTCATCACTGACAACGATTTCAAGTTTGATTTTGGGGACAAAATCCACAACATATTCCGCACCTCTGTAGATTTCCTTATGTCCCTTTTGCCGGCCATATCCGTTGACTTCGGTAACCGTCATTCCATAAATTCCAATTTCGCTTAAAGCCTCTTTTACATCATCCAGTTTGAATGGTTTTATAATCGCCTCAATTTTTTTCATTCCTAACCTCCTTTGCATATATTTGTGGAAGACTTTTTAAAATTGCATTTTTATCTGCACAAGCTGTTCTTTTGTTTCAATCTTAGCATCATTTTCAAGGCCTCTGACATAAAAAATATCAACAACCTGGTCCACTTTTGTGGCGACCATGGCCACGTTGACATTTATATGGTTCCTGTACAATGCGTTGGTAATGGAAAATAAAAGCCCTGGAAAATCATAGGTAAAGACTTCAATGATGGTAAAAAAACTGGAGGTTTCATTGTCAATCCGGACCGTATTAGGTTCCGGATTTTTACCTGATGATACCTTCAGTGTTCCAGGTATTTTATTTACTGCGTTATCCAGAAAATGATCATCACTAATGGCCTGGTTCAAATCATTTTCTGCCTTTTCCCATTTCTCTTTTTCAAAAAGCCTGTCTTTAGGGGGCTTGACCTTGAAGATATCCAGCACATGTTCTTCCCCAAGTGAATAGGCCTGGGAAGCCACTATGTCCAAACCATTTAAAAAGAAAACCCCGGCGATTTTTGAATAAAACCCCGGCTTGTCCTTTCCGCAAATGGACACCGTGCGGATATCAGAGTTATTCTCCTTTGATATCTGCCAGATAAAGTCTTTCGGCCCAAGATTCCTGTAAAGATTGATATGGTCAACAATACTTTGCGCGGGAATATATACAAGATATCTTTGGGGCATGGATTCAAGCTGTTTGTTTATTTCATCCTCACGCCATCTTTCTTTTAAAAGTCGTTGAACCTCATTTTTCTTTTTATCAATCAGCCGCTGGGTTTTCTTTGATGCCAGCTCCCCTTTTTTAAGAATGCCCATTGTTTTTAAGAACAGGTCTTTTAAAAGGTTCTCTGTCCAGTCATTCCAGGCTTTGGGGCCTGTGGCCTTGGAGTCTGCCACAGTTAAAAGATACAGCATTCTTAATAATCGTATTTTCCCAATTTTATTGGCAATGTATACAGCGGTTTCTTCATCTGAAATATCTCTTCGGGTGGCAGTCTTTATAAGAATCAGATGGTTTTCAATTAAAAAAACAGCATCTTCTATTTCTGTTGAAGTAAACCTAAATCGTTTTAAAATGGGTTTTGCGATCTTTGCCCCGGTCTTTGAATGTTCTTTTTGAGGATCTGATTTTCCGATGTCGTGGAGAAGGGCTGCAAAAAGCAGGACGTTTTTATTTCTGACTTCCTTGAACACAGCGTAATAAAGCGCATCCGTGACAGACTCGCTGTGATCCTTGAAACTGTTAATGATCTGGACACATCTAATGGAGTGTTTATCCACTGGGAACAGATGATAATGGTTATATTGAATCTTGTTCATAAGGGCAGAAAATTCCGGGATAAATTTTTCCAGAATACCGGTTGCCAGCATGACATTCAGCACATTGAATTCCCAGTACGACAAAGACAGGATTTTTTTGAATATCTTTATGCAGGTTTGATTTTTTTTGATATCATCATCCACAAGGTGAAGGAATTCACTGACAACTCTTCTGGCTTCAATGGATAAGGAAATTTTCCTCTGCCCGCTTTCAAGAAAAATTTTTAACAAAAGGTCTGGTTTCTGCAGAATCGCAACAGTGTTGGCAAAATGGAGCCGTCTTCTTTTAATCACCAGTCCGTCTGTTTTTGTTGGACGCGCTTCTGCCGTTCCTTTTTTGATGCGGCAGCTTCCTAAGATGTCTTCAAAAGTGATCTGGTTAATTTGTTTTAAAAAATCCATTCGGTTGTGAAGATCGCCTAGAAACCGTTCTACATCAGGCTGCCGTTTTTTTGTCCGATACCCTAAAAGACCTGCCAGTTCGGTCTGGTATTCAAAATGAAGCGTATCGCATTTTCGTTTTGTAATATAATGCAGAAAATTTCTGATTTTCCAGATATCGGTTAAAGACTCTGTTAAAGATAAATATTCAAAATGGGATAAGAAGCCATAGTATTCCAGATCCCTTCTGGTTTTGATGTCGGATTTTATTTTTGCATACCATAAAAGGGTGTGATAATCCCGAAGGCCCCCAAATCCGGACTTTAAATCAGGTGTGATCAGATAGGTTGAGTCACCAAAGTCAAAATGTCTTTTCTCACCATGCTCAAACAGATAGTTCAACGTGTCTTTCAGGTATTTGGCAGATAGATCTGATCTGAATTTTTCCATAAAGGAGGTATAAATCAAAGATGCACCGCAAATAAACCGTGCGTCCAGAATGGTGGTCAGGATATCAAACCGCTCAAAGGCCATTTCTAGACATTCGTTGATATTTCTAACCGCATATCCGACTTCAAACCGGGCATCCCACAGGGGGTAAAGCAGTTCCTGGACAAAGGCTTCCACTTCCGGGGGAATGGTTTTTTCAAACAGAATCAACAGATCGATATCAGAATGAATGCACTGCTCATTTCTGCCGTACCCGCCCAGGGCTATGATGGCAAAAGGGGTTCCTGCAATTGTTATTTTTCTTGCAGCAATGCTTTTTTCAAATATTGTAAAAAAGTATTCATCTAAAATAGAGGAATGCTTTTCAAGAAACGCCGGCTCATTGCCCAAAAGAAATTGTTCGATCAGCGCTTCTCTTTTTTTGATTAATATGTCTGTATTTGTTTTATCCATAATCTCACATTTTTTTTGAATAGATAAGCAATGGGCGTGCCAAGCCAGGCATGGCAGGGAATCCCTTAAAAAGGTTTAAAAATATGAGCCGTAAAACCATGTATATGGAAAATTTATCACAAAAATGTTATAAATTCCATAAAATAAATTCCATTTTCGTAATTTGAACAATAAAAATCAAAATTGCAAAAGCATACGGCTAAGGTTTTTTAAGGATGGTTATGGTGAGCAGGGTGTGTTGCAGCTGCTTATTCAGGCAAAGGCAGCTGCAATAAAGAATAGAATGAATATCTTTTGATCAGTCTTTTTCAATTTTTTCAGGTTCGTCTTCTTTGTCCTCAAGAACAGGTTCTTTTGTCGCTTTTTTGAAATTTTTAATCCCTTTTCCTAAGCCTGCGCCGATTTCAGGAAGTTTTCCTGCTCCGAATATAATAAGAATAATTACAAGAATAATTATCAGTTCCGGCATTCCAATCCCACCAATCATAACACACTCCTATTCGCTTCATGTGATTATTAAATCAAAAAAAATATATATCACTAAGTCATTATGGTGTCAATCTTTTAGAATTTTCAGGAAATTTATAAGAGTTACGTTTTTGTAATATGATTTTCCAATTGCGTTTTTAAAAAAAAGCTTGTTAAAAGCTATTTTGTGATTATTTTTATTCTCAAAATTTATTTTTAAGCTTAAACAAAATTTATATGGAGATGCAATATGTATCAGGAATCAAAGAATGAATTTCAAGGGGCAAAAAAATATGTTCTGGACCAGGAACTTGCCTCAATTGTTAATATATCCATGAAACTTGAGATGCCTCTGCTGCTCAAAGGAGAGCCTGGAACCGGCAAAACCATGCTGGCCCATGCGATTACAGAAAACTTGAACATGCCGTTAATTGTTTTAAACGTTAAATCCAGCATGAAGCTGATTGACGCCTTATATCAATATGATACCCTGACCCGTTTAAATGATTCCAGGTTCGGGGATTCAAAAAGAGACGTCAGCAATATTAATGAATATATTAAAATGGGGAAAATCGGACAGGCATTCTGTGCAGACAAAAGAACCGTTCTGCTGATTGATGAAATTGACAAGGCTGACACGGATTTCCAGGATGACATGCTGGATGTTCTTGACCAGATGCAATTTGATATTATTGAAACCGATAAAACCGTAAAAGCCATACACAGACCGGTTATTATTATTACCTCCAATGCAAAAAAAGATCTTTCCGATCCCTTCCTGGGCAGATGTAATTTTCATCACATTGCCTTTCCTGATCCCAAAATGATGAGAAAAATCATAGGGGTTCATTTTGAAGACATTGACCAAAAGCTTGCTGAAAATGCAATTGATGCGTTTTACAGTATGCGGGAAATTGATTCCATTGAGAAAAAACCGGCTACAAGGGAATTGATCAACTGGATAAGGGCATTGAATGCAGATCCTGATTTCAGGTCAAAGGATCTTGTTAAAGGCAAGCTTCCGTTTCTGGGCGTTTTGTTTAAAAAGAGCCCTGACTATGAAAGAGCAACAAATATAGCCTCAAGAAAACGAATGTTTTAAGTTAAGGTGTTATATGTTTTTAAACTTTTTTTATACCTTAAAAGAGATCGGGATACCGGTTTCGCCCACATCTTTTCTCACGTTGCAAAAGGCATTGCACCAGGGGATCATTAATAACCTGGATGATTTTTACACCTGTGCCAGGTCCATCCTTGTCAAAAGCGAGAGATATTTTGATCTGTACGACCAGGTGTTTGCCCACCATTTCGAAGGGGTGCCGCTGCCTGAAAATGAGGGATTTGAAATCGATGAAATTGCACGGGCCATGCTGGATGAATGGCTTAAAAATCCTAAAATGCTGGCAGATGCCCTGGGAATTGATGAAAAAGAACTCAATAAGATGTCGCCTGAAGAACTGATTGAATACTTTAAAGCCCGGCTCAAGGACCAGGAAGGAGAACACCATGGCGGCAGAAAGTGGATCGGTACCGGCGGATATTCCCCTGTGGGTCACTCGGGTTATCATCCCGGCGGTATGCGGGTTGGCGGCCAGTCTCGAAATAAATCCGCTGTAAAAGTTGCCAATGAGCGGCGGTATAAAGACTATTCAACCAGCGGGCCGCTGACCCAGGCAAAAATC
Organism: Pseudomonadota bacterium; assembly: GCA_018821715.1. Taxonomy (GTDB): domain Bacteria; phylum Desulfobacterota; class Desulfobacteria; order Desulfobacterales; family Desulfobacteraceae; genus Desulfobacula. Next base: position 20,808 of record JAHJLN010000340.1, read on the forward strand.
GGCGAAGCTTTGAAACGAATGCGGAATATGATCCCCGCAGGGCCCAAAGATATGATCAATATTGATGAAACCATCAAGGAGACCATGAGAAATGCCGGTGAAATTGAGCTTGTGTTTGACAGGACATTAAAGGACAGGCTCAAGATTATTCTGATCATTGATAATGGCGGTTGGTCAATGGATCCCTATATTCAGGTGGTTCAGACCCTTTTTGATTATGCAGGTTCCCAGTTTAAGGAAGTTAAGACCTATTTTTTTCATAACACAATATATGACTATGTCTGGGAAGACCCGGCCAGGTATAAGAAACCCAAGAATATCATTGAATTTTCCAGGCGGGATCCTGACACCCGGCTGATTATTGTCGGGGATGCCAGCATGGCACCCTATGAACTTATGGCCCATGACGGTTCTATTCATATCACGGAAAGAAGCGGCAGGCCAAGCATAGAGCAGCTCAATTATTTGACCAAAACCTTTTCACATTCTGTCTGGCTGAACCCGGTTTCAGAAACCATGTGGGGGTATACGCACTCCATTATGGCCATCTCAAAAATTTTCCCCATGTATGAATTATCCCTGGACGGCCTTGAAAAAGCCGTGACCAAACTGATGAGCAAAAACTGATGGGTATGACACGGCAGAGTATATCAAGGTTTTAAGCTCAGATGCCGATAGTTTTTTTATGTTAACCCCCTAAGTGATGGCTGAAAAATGAAAAAACTGTTTATTTTTTGCTTTATGTTCCTGTTGCTGCCCCCCCTCTGCCAGGCCCGTGACTTTATTGTACAGTTTGTTGAAGAAAACTACAAAGAAACCCGGAGTTCATTTTCTTATCTGCCGTTGATTTATCATTCCATCCAGGTTCGTTCCGAAGCCGGACCAAAGCTGCTTGTACTTAAAGGAGATGATTATCATTATCGAAAATGGTTGCGGCAATATATTGCTGACGACAAGGCCTTTATTGCCAAAGTCCCGGAGGATCAAGCCGACCGTTTTGTATCATCAAATGTATTTGAAATTGATGTGACAAATATTCATCCGTTCAATTTAAGCTTGTACCGGCAGGGCGAAGAAAAAAGCGAAAAAGGGATGAAACCATATGAATTTAAAAAAAACAAAGAGATTCAACACACATCAAGGCAGGAACAGGATAAAAAAAAGGCTGAAAAAGATCGTATAGAGATAGAAAAAAAACAGCAGGTTAAAGCCCAGGATAAAGCATCCCAGAAAAAAGATCAGACAAAAGCAGCACAGAAAAAGCAATTGGAAAAAGAAAAACTGTTAAAGGCCCAGGCCCTGCAACGATCAACCGAAGAATTAAAACTAAAAGAAGAATTGGAAAAAAAGAAAAAAGAGCAGGATCAATTGCTTTCCGCCCTTGCAGAACAAAAAGCGATAGAAGAACAGCAACGCCAGGAAGAGCTGGAACAAAGATGGCTGGAACTTAAAAGACGATTATTGGAAGATGAAAGAATACGGGCGCTTGATCAGGAGGCCCGGGCACAGGAAATCCAAAGAAGGTGGCTGGAACTCAAACAGCGCTTTGAATCAGAATAGACTTAACCCTTTGATTAAAAATCAACATTATAAAGTGTCCGGGTATTATTAAATATGGTTTGCGACAATTGTTCAGGATCAACATTCCTGATCTCGGCAAGTTTCAACAGAACCGATTTTACAAAGCCGGGTTCATTTCGCCGTATCTTATTTTTTTGAGGAGCCGGTGTGAGATATGGGGCATCTGTTTCAATTAATATTCGATTTTCAGGAATAAGCCGGGCAATACGTCTTAAATATTCCCCCCGGTTCTGGATGGTCAATATCCCTGTAATACCAATATAGTACCCAAGGTCAAGATACCTGAACATTTCTTCTTTGGTTCCGGAAAAACAGTGCACTACCCCTTTACGGCTTTTCGGGCCGTCGGAATTTAAAATTTCATAAAATCTTCCCTTTGAATCGCGTTCATGAAAAATCAATGGCAGGTCAAGCGTGCCTGCAATCTCAAGCTGGGCTGCAAAACATCTTTCCTGATCAATAATGGGTGAAAACATCCGGTTATAATCAAGGCCGGTTTCTCCCCATGCCTTGATACAGGAATTTTCTCCGGCCAGGTTGATTAAGGTGTCAAGCTTTTTCGGGGAACAATTTTTTGCATCATGGGGGTGGATACCCACAGAAGTGATGATATGCTTATTTTTACCGGCAATCTGAATTGCTTTTAAAGAGGTGTTAATATCAATTCCAACAATCATTATAGCGGTTACATTTTCATTTTTTGCCCGATCAAGAACATCTTGAAGGTCTTTATCATAGCAGTTGTCATCAATATGTGAATGGGAATCAAAGAGTATCATTTTTATTTTTTTACCTTATTTCAATCGGTTACGGACACAGCACTATAAAATTTTAAGCCTTCACTGAATGGAAGAAGCCGTTTTACGGTAACAGTGAAGGCTCGATGTAAGGAAAACTGTTTTGCAGCACTCCTTGACACAAGCAATTTATATCAGTAAATTCAGTTTCAGTCAATTACGGACGATGCGGGTAATATAATTGTTGAGATATGAACGATAAGAATAATAAAAATTCAATCATACGGCTGTTTAATGTCAGTAAAAGATTTAATGGGAAGCTTGCGTTAAAAGATATCACCCTTGATGTTGAACAGGGTGAATTTATTTTTATCTCAGGCCCTTCAGGCGCAGGGAAATCAACTCTTCTAAAAGTATTATATCTTGCTGAAAAGGTCTCAGAAGGTCAAATCCTGATTGACGGCATGAATCTGGCCAGGATTTCTTCATCACGGCTTCCGCTTTTAAGGCGGCGGTTTGGGATGGTCTTCCAGGATTTTAAATTAATTCCCAACCGGACAGTCTATGAAAACGTAGCCCTTGTTTTGGAAGCAGCTGGTGAAAAACCGTCCTATATCAGAAAAAAAGTCATGCAGGTATTGAGAACCACGGACATGGAAAAAAAAGCAAAAAACCTGCCGCCGACACTTTCAGGTGGTGAACAGCAGCGGGTCGCTGTGGCAAGGGCAGTGGTCGGGGACCCCTCCATTATTCTGGCTGATGAACCCACAGGAAGTCTGGACACAAAATCAGCCCAGGCGATTCTTGATTTTTTAATGGAATACCATAAAAAAGGTGCAACTGTCTTGGTTGCCAGCCACAATCTGCATCTTCTGGAAAGTACGGTTCGAGGCAGAAATATTGAAATCACTGAAGGTATGATAACACGGACGGCAACCATGCTATAGAACAAAAGAGATAAAACCTGATGACACATTTTGTGAAAAAAGCTTTGGCAGACATTCGATCCAACCGATTTTTAAATTTTA
>JAHJLN010000341.1 GCA_018821715.1 Pseudomonadota bacterium
ATCTTTATGAGAATGCACCCATCGCCTATATTTCAATGAACCCAAAAGGGGAAATATTAAACTGCAATCAAAAGGCTGAGGCCTTGTCCAGGTATGATAAAAAGGATCTGATCGGCCAGGATGCCGTCGCTCTTTTTTTTGAACCATCCAACAAAAATAAAAACGCTGTCAATATCTGGAAACATCTGGTCAACGGTGCTGCGGTAAAAGATATGGAATTGCAGATAAAACCGAACAATGGTGAGCCTGTATGGGTCAGCCTTTCTATAGACGCTATTAAAGACAAAAAAGATAAAATTGTTGAACTTCGGGCAATGGTTATGGATATCTCCCAACGAAAAGATCTTGAAAAACAATTGTTCCAGGCACAGAAAATGGAAGCAATCGGGACGCTTGCCGGAGGAATTGCCCATGATTTTAATAATGTTTTATCCCCTATATCCGGTTATGCGGAAATGCTTTTAATGGATACCAGTGAGGATGATCCTGAAAAAAAACATCTAAAGGTTATACTTGAATGTGTGAAGCATGCAAAAGAGCTTGTCAACCAAATCCTGATTTTCAGCAGACAAAAGGAGCAGGAGCTAAAGCTCTTGAGCCCGACAGACACAGTCCTGGAATCCATGATACTTGTTCGATCCTTTCTGCCGTCAACCATAAAGATAACTCAAAACATTGATAAAATCCGTGGGTATATCCTGGCAGATCCTGTTCAGATGCATCAGGTGATTATGAATCTTGTGACCAATGCCTATCATGCAATGGAAGAAAGTGGCGGTACCCTTGACATATCCCTGAAAGAGGAGAGGAATCCCGGGCAGATTTTTTCAGAACTGACAGGTGAGGCAAATAATTATGTTTGCCTGACGATAAAAGATACGGGTACGGGTATTGATCCTGAGATTATAGATAAAATATTTGATCCGTATTTTTCTACAAAAAAAGAGGGAAAAGGAACGGGTATAGGCCTTTCTGTGGTTCATGGGATTGTTGAGAGCCATGAAGGGTATATCAAGGTTAAAAGTAATAGAGAAAACGGAACACGGTTCGATGTTTATTTCCCGGTGTGTCGGAGATATGCGGGTGATGAACAATCGGTTCAGGAAGATATGCCCATTCAAACAGGAACCGAAAGAATTCTTCTGGTTGATGATGATAAAAAGGTAGCGGTTATGGAAACGCAAATGCTTGAAAAACTGGGGTATGCGGTTACCTGTTTTACCAGCAGCCTGACTGCATTCAATGTGTTTAAGAGTAATCCTGACATGTTTGATGCCGTTATAACCGATTTTACCATGCCGGATTTAACAGGGATTCAACTGATTAGCAAGCTGTGCGACATACGGCCTGATGTGCCTGTCATCCTTTGTACAGGGCTGGGTGATGCCATTGGAAAAAATGTTTATGCGTCTTTGTCGATCAAAGGATTTTTAAAGAAACCCGTAGCCGTTAAAGAATTGTCCTATGCTTTAAGACAGGTTTTTGATGGTTAAATAATCCCTATAGGTGTTCAATCACATTGCATAGCAAGCGGTCAAGGGTTTTTGATGCACCACGTGCCGTCTTTAAAACCGCTTCCAGTGTTGTCTGAGCAGGATTGTCCGGATCATTTATATTGGTGATCAAAGACAGTCCCAGGATTTTCATGTTCCCATGAACTCCTGCAATAGCTTCCATAACACTAGAGAACCCGACAGCATCACTGCCGATTGTTTTTAAATATCGTGTTTCAGCCGGTGTTTCAAGGCTGGGTCCCAAAAGACCTGCATAAACGCCGGTTTGAATGGGAGTTCGGATGTTTTCAGCGGCTTTTCGAGTCAGAGCCATAAGGGAAGGGTCATAGACTTGAACCATGTCTGGAAATCGGATTCCCCAGGCATCTTCGTTTGGGCCGGTTAATGGATTTTTCCCTGTGAGATTGATGTGATCGCTGATGATCATGATGTCGCCGGGTGAGAAATTCAGATTTATCCCTCCGGCAGCATTGCTTATAATCAAAATCTTGACACCCAGTTCCTGCATTACCCTTACCGGAAAGGTGACCTGGGCCGGTGAATACCCTTCATAAAGGTGAAACCTTCCCTGCATCATCACAATTTGTTTGTTGGCAATTGAACCAAACACAAGTCTGCCCTTATGGCCTTCAACGGTTGATACAGTGAAATTTGGCAGTTGTGAATATTCAAACCGGTTTGCTTCTTCCAGGGATTCAAGGGTATCGGATAGTCCGGTACCGGTTAAAAAACCAATTGAAGGCAGATCGGTTATCCGCTGTTTTAAAAAATGAGTTGTTTCAATCACCAGTTGCCTGTCGGTTTTCATGATACGTCCTTTGTAGCCTATTGATTATTTTTTAGTAGTTATCAGTTTTTAACCCCAAATGAAATAAAATGAAATCATTTTCATCCTTACGTTGACAAAAAGTATCTTCTTACTTTAATCTTGTCTTACGATGCCGGCACACAAGAATAAATATAATTGGGAGACTCATATTAGAATTATTCAAATGATTATAGTTTTAGTAATTTTTTGTGTGTGGGGTGCCGGGCCTTCTTATGGTGGACTTAGCATCACAGTTGTCTATGATAATTCGCCATATCTGGAAGGTGCTACAGCAGATTGGGGGTTTTCATGCCTTGTAAAAGCAGGCCGGGAAAAAATTTTGTTTGATACAGGAAAGGACAGCTCAATTTTTTTTTCCAACATAACGAAACTTGGAATCGATTTGAAAACAATTAATACTATTGTAATTTCTCATCTTCATGAGGACCATTTTGGCGGACTGTTCCCCATAATGGAAAAACAACCGAAAGCCACAGTTTTTCTGCCGACATCAACACCTGAAATGCAAGTGCAATTTCAAGCACTTAAAATAAGAAATATAACTGTGGAAAAACCGATACAAATCGGTAAAGGATTGTTTTTAACCGGTGATATGGGCACAGGGATTAATGAGCAGGCGTTAATAATCAATACGCCACTTGGATTAATTATTATTGCCGGATGTTCTCATCCCGGAATAACCAACATCATAAGTAAGGCTAAAGGATTAATACATCGCCCTGTCTATCTTGTCATCGGTGGTTTCCATTCTATGCCGGAAACCACTGAAGGAATGTTTGAGGTTATTGAAAAATTTAGATCTCTCGGGGTTAGAAAAGTAGGCCCTGCCCATTGCACTGATGAAAAAGCAAAGGCATTTTTTAAGGCTGCTTACGGAAAAAATTATATATCCATTGGTGCCGGGAAAACATTAAATTTTTCAAATAAAAAAAATGAATGAACCCAATTTTTTTGATATCCAAGTCTTTATTGAAAAAAACCGTTGATTGATATCACTCTGGCTTTTGACCAAACACTATTTGGCATACATTGATGCGATCTCTTTTATGGCATTAATGGCTTTTTCTACATGGGCGTTGGTGTTAAACTGTAGAGAGTCTCGATAATATCCCAAAAATCCAGCCAAAAATCCCACGTACGTATGCCTAAGTGAAATTTTTCAGATGCGATATTTTAAGATTAAGACGGAAGTTTTTGTATAGCCAGCAGGAACCGCCCTATGCCTTAC
>JAHJLN010000038.1 GCA_018821715.1 Pseudomonadota bacterium
CCTTTGAGAGGGCTACCAAGCAATATAGTCTGATAAGTTCAACCTTTAAGGCTCAGACACCCTTAAAAGGCGGTCTTGCAAAGTCGACGCCCTGACCTGAAATCTGCAAGAAAAATCTCAGCAGGACGGAAGCTGCCTTAAGCAGCTACAGCGTAATTATAATCGTCTGCGATTATGTTTAATTCTTTGCCAATTTTACGAGCTGACAAAAGACTCGGTATGCTACCATGGGCCTCAAAATCTCCGTCGAAGCCATTTCGCCCCCAAATTGTAAAAGATCAATGTGAATTATATAATAAGCTTAAAAACCCAAAAAGTCAATATTGACAGCTAAAAGGATTGTTTTTTTCTTTCTCTGTCAAGGTCTCGTTTCATGTCTTTTTTCTTAATGGTTTCCCTTTTGTCGAAAAGTTTTTTACCTTTTCCAAGGCCGATCAAAACTTTGATTTTATCATTTTTAAAATATATTTTCAAAGGGACAAGCGTATACCCTCTTTCCTTGATTTTACCTAAAAGTTTTTTAATTTCATATCGATGCAGTAATAATTTTCTTGTTCTCAAGGCTTCATGATTTGTGTAATATGCATACTTATAGGGTGTAATATGCAATTGTCTTAAAAAAAGCTCACCATTTTTTATATCTGCATAGGAATCCTGAAAGCTGACTTTTCCTTCACGGATCGATTTAACTTCGCTTCCAACCAGAACAATTCCGGCTTCAAATTCTGATTCAATTAAATAATTGTGCCGGGCTTTTTTATTGGTTGCAATCAGTTTAATATAGTCTGAATCCATTGTTTAATCATCCGTCTCTCTAAAGGGGAGTATCCCTTTATATTCTTTTGAAATAAGATCCATGATTTCCTGTACACGGTTGAGTGTCATGATTTTTTTCACGCTCCTTTTGGCTTTTTTTGTATCAAGATCACGGATCAATCTTTTAACTGCCGGAATGGAAGCAGAGTTCATGGAAAGATTGGTTAACCCCATGCCCACAAGAACAGGTATATTAATTGGATCTCCGGCCATTTCTCCGCACATGACAAGCTCAATCCCTTTTTTCTTAGCTGCATCATAGGTCATTTTAATCATTTTCAGTACCGACGGGTTCAAGGCCTGGTACAGATGCGCGACCTGTCTGTTTCGTCTGTCAATTGCCATGGAATATTGAATCAGGTCATTTGTTCCGATACTGAAGAAATCCACATGTTCTGCAAGGTGTTCCGCAATAATGACAGCAGACGGCACCTCAATCATAATGCCAAGGGGGATGTCCTTATTAAAAATTTTATCTTCATGTTCAAGTTCAAGAATCGCTTTGTTGATTACCTGTTTAACCTGTATGATCTCTTCAACACAAGAAATCATTGGTATCAACAGTTTTATATTTCCAAAAGCCGCTGCCCTGAAAATGGCTTTCAGCTGTGTAATAAAAACATCCTCATGTTCTAAGCAGAATCTTACCGCTCTCAACCCTAAAGAAGGGTTGGCCTCTTCAATTGTTGTCAGATATGGATTGACCTTGTCTCCATTAATGTCCAGCGTTCTGATGGTGACACTCTGTGGATTCATTAATTCAACAAGTTCTTTATATTTACACAGCAGTTCATCTTCAGTGGGAAATCGTTTTAGATCAAGATACAAAAATTCGGTTCTGAAAAGTCCAATCGCTTTTGCCCCATAGTCTTTCGCTGCAACTACTTCTTCTACAAGCTCGATATTGGCCATGAGATTTAAAAAAATTCCGTCTTTTGTAATGGCCGGAAGATGACTTTCCCTTTCCAAGCCGGCTCTGTAGGCTTCAAATCGGGCCAGACGTTCTTCATATTTAAAAAGCGTGTCTTCATCCGGATTGATGATCAGTGTTCCCGAAGAACCGTCAACAATTAAAATATCATCATTTTTTACACTGGTCGTCGCCTTGCCGAGTCCTAAAACCGAAGGGATGTTCAATGATTTTGCAACGATACTGGTATGGGAGTCTTTCCCCCCACGGTCCGTGACAAATCCTTTTATCCGCTCCAGCTGTATCTGGCTGGCATCGGCAGGTGATAAATCATGGGCAACAATAATGACCCGTTTATTTATATCTGAAATTTTAATATCCTGGGCACCGACAAGATATGACATGATCTTGTCGGATACCTGGACAATATCATTTACCCTGGATTGCAGATATTTATCATCAATCTGCTGAAACATGGCTTTGACTCTTCTGGAGACTTTTCTCAATGCCCATTCAGCATTGATTTTTTCTTTGGAAATGGTGTCAAGGGTCTTACCATACAGCATTTTATCCTTAAAGAGCACCATGTGTGTTTCAAGGATATTTAAGGTTTCACCGATATCTTCATCCAGGGAGTCAATGACCTTGGCATATTCTTTCTTTGCTTTTGAAACAGCCTGTTTAAACCTGTCTATTTCTTTGGGCACCAGGGCATCACTGACCGGATATCGCTTAGTGATGTTGACCCCTTCTCTGTCAACAATATACGCCTTTCCGATACAGATACCGGGCGAACCACTGATCCCTTTTATAATCATCTGCCCTGATGTTGAACTGTTCATTTACATTTCTCCAAAACCGGCTTCAAAAAAATCAACGATCTGATCAAGGACAATCATACCTTTCTGATTTTCAATTTCAATCACAATCTGAGTTCCTTTTACAGCACACAATGTCAGTATATCTATGATACTTGTTGCATCAACTTTTGTTGAGTTCACACAAAGCCATACATTGCATTGAGCCGACTCAGCCATTAGTGCTATTTTGGAAGCCGGCCTTGCGTGCATTCCAAGTTCATTTTTTACCGATGTTTTGCGAGCAAGTATTCTGCTGTTTTTCACTATTATTCTTTCTATGAAAATTTTTTCTTCTCTTTATATCTTTCCCATAAAAATGTCA
>JAHJLN010000342.1 GCA_018821715.1 Pseudomonadota bacterium
AAAGATCGTCATCACACCATACGCTGAATATTCATAAGATTCAAGGATAACTCCTGCATCATCTGTAACAGCCTTGATGGCGTACTGCCGGTCCTTGACGTAATAATACCGGTCAGACCCGGTGGTCATGACAATGGGATCGTCTATGTAATCGGCATACACAAAGGTTTTAGAAAGGACCGTGTCTTTATATTCTTCTATGACCTGGCTGCCGGTGTAGACGTATTCTGTGGTGATAAGCGGGCCTGTGGTATAATCCTTTTGTTTGACCCGCCTGTTCTGGGCATCATACTCAAGGGTTACCGACATCCCGTTTCCAAGGGGCATCTGCTTTATGCGTCCAGGGCCGTTGTATGCCGTCATCTGGGCCAGGGTTTCCTATCAAATATCCCTTTTTGCTTTACTGTAATAAGATTGTATGGCATATTTAACTCATTAATATGAACCGGGTATTTTGATCCTTACAACAGAGATAATGATAAAATTATCCAATGCCTTGGATGTAAGCCTTGATTATTTGTTTAAAAACGATAAGAACCGGATAATCGGCAAAGTCAAGGATGCTGAGCTGATTGACCAGCTTGTCAAGGTGGATGCGCTGTCGGACCAGGACAGAGATATGCTCAAAGCACTTCTTGATACTTTTATTAAAAAACACCAGTTTTAAGCACTGGCAATGAAATATAGAGGGATAAAATGGAACCGCAGAATATAAATAACGACATCGCAACCCTGCCGCCTGAAGCACAACGTCAGGTCTTTGATTTTATAGAGTTTTTAAAGATACATTACAAAAGAATCCAGCCGGGTAAAAAAGCCGCCCGCAACAAAATAGCCAATGAATCTTTTATCGGGATCTGGGACGGTCGCAAGGACATATGCGGCCCGGTGTATTGATCCCCTTTAGACCTCTTTACTTGTCTTGTAAAAAATATTTATAGGTTGATAAATATACATTTGATGTATATTATGTTAAGCAAAAATATGATTTAATCGCCGGACTCAAAAACCTGTGGTATAATACGGGCAAAATCGCAACGGAGTGAATAATATGAATACGGTAGCCCAAAAAACAAACATAATGAATAAGTTAACCTTTGGCCAAAGGCTTGTTCAGATACGCAAGGCAATGGGATTAACACAGACGGAACTAGGTGATAGAATCGGGGTTTCTCAAAGGATTATCCACCACTATGAGAACAAGGCTGATTATCCACCTACACTAAAACTGATCGAATTAGCCCAGGCATTAAACATGAGCGTTGATGAGCTGTTGGGGATAGAAAGCAGCAATGATGAGGCATACCAGGAGATCAAACCCATGCTGGCCAAAAAACTGCGCAGGGCATCCCAACTGCCTACAAATGATTTAAAGGCACTTTCGACCTTTATTGATGCCCTGATACTCAAACAACAGGTAAAAAATACAGGAGTGCAAAATGAAGCTTAAAATAATATTAGAGAACGGTATGGACGGTTATATCACAGCCTATTGCCCGGCCCTTAAAGGATGTGTTACCCAGGGCAAAACAGAAGAAGAGGCCATCAAAAATCTTAGAGAAGCCATTGAACTTTACCTTGATGCAGATCCCATGGATATCATGCTGCCCCCAGGTACTTATAAAGTCAGTGAGCTTGCCATATGAGTCCTAAACCCGTCCTGGTATCCGGCCGCAAGCTCGTCAAAATTTTTAAAAAACTCGGGTATGAAAAAGTTGCCCAAAAAGGCAGTCACATCAAACTGAAGAATTATGCCACCGGCAGCGTTGTGATCATCCCTGATCACAAAGAGCTTGACCGGTGGACTTTAAAAACCATCCTCAAACAAGCCGAGATATCTGATGAGGATTTTAATACCAAACTCAGATAGAGCGGGTCTTATTCACTATTCAAAACCCGGTACCTATTCTGTACCTGTTCTTTAAATCCATAATTACGCATGCTGTCCCCGATTAGCCTGCTTCCTTTCTTTCCTATTCAATTATTTGAATATACCCATCTTTAATTCCAAGACTGAATTTTCCTTCTTCAATAGCAAACCTTTCTTTATTTTCTAAAGATTCGACTATAAAATAAAGAAAATGACTTGATGAATTGAGTCTGTAATACATAGCGTGAATGATTTTAAAAGAACTGTTATTTTTTTCAAGACTAATAATTTTGCTTTTTTTAAAAAGATATGTATCGGTCGGTTTATCAAGAAAATCTTTTTTTGAAGGTATTCTTTCTAAACCAGCAAGATCGCCAGGCACTACAATCATTTTTTCCTTAACTATATTGTCATGGAACTTAACAAGGAAGTGTTCTGGCTTAATGATAAATCTTTTACCTAAATATTTTTCCTTATATTCGGGCCAATTATCGTTGTTGGTTATTTCTGATTTGCATCCAAACATAAAAAACCCCATTAGTAATAAAGCTATTAACAACAAAACATAATATTTCATGGCAGCACCTTTGGTAAATAGTTTAAGACATC
>JAHJLN010000343.1 GCA_018821715.1 Pseudomonadota bacterium
CAGATCCCTAAAAGTCAAGCTCTCCTTTTTCTACCCAATCCTTGATCACATCACTGTTCTCACATCGCATTTCCACGGTGACATCCGGATATGAGCGTGCAAAACGAGCCAGCAGGTTTGGCAGCACTCCTGCGGTATAGTTGCTCAACTACCACTCGGGAAACGATATACAGATGAAGAATGCTATGAAAATATGTTGACCGTTTGGACTCACTATGGCAGACCACCAAAATATCGTGAAATGAATCAACTTCCGTCTGAGGTTGGAGCAAAAGCCTATGCTCTTCGTTAGGAAACATTGCGCAAAGCACTTGAAGCATTTGTAAAACGGGTAAATAACGATTCCCCTGAAATGACTCTTACACCGGAGATAAAAATCAAACGATCAAGTACAAACATCAAAACTAAACAAGGCCCGAGAGATATTCCTCTTTCACTTCGATATCAAGTTCTTGTTCGTGATAGTTTCCGGTGCAAAAAATGTGGGCAGAGTCCAGATGCACTGCATTTCACCGGTGATGTTGGTGGTTCATGACGGCGTACCCTCGTTTTAACAAATATGAACCAGCAAATAAAATGGCCAGAATACAAAAAAAAATTGTGGATATTTAAAAAAATGATACAATGAAAAGTGTTTTTGTCGCCGTTTTTATTTGGATAAACAAAAACAAGTTGAATTAATCTATCGAATAAATGGGTTAGCAAGAGGAAAATATGGGAAAGAATATTTTAAGTCTTGATGAGGTCCTACAAGTCCTTAAAACACGGAAAGCCGCTTTTGAAAAAAAATTCGGGGTCAGTGCCATCGGTGTTTTTGGCTCTTTAGCCAGAGGAGAAGGCGGCCCTGATAGCGATGTAGATGTTGTGGTAAAAATGATCAAACCGGATCTCTTTTACATGGTCCACATTAAAGAAGAACTTGAGGACGATTACCAGACAAGAGTTGATATTGTCCATTATCGTGATAAGATGAATGCGTTTTTAAAAAAGCGCATAGATTTAGAGGCTGTTTATGTTTGATACGGAACTTGTAAATGAAATACTTAGCCAAATTCTAACTGCTGCACACCGTGTTGAGAGAAGATGTAAGGGTATCTTTGAGCCCGATGATTTTCTTGTTTCCGATGCTGGAATTGATAGGCTGGACGCTATTTGCATGATGCTAATCGCCATCGGTGAAAGCCTGAAAAATCTGGACAGGGTAACAGATGGCAAACTTCTTGTAAAATTTCCTGAAGTAGACTGGAAAGGTGCCAAAGGAATGCGTGATATTATCAGTCATCATTACTTTGATTTGAATGCGGAAGTAGTATTCTCCATTTGTAAAGACCGTATTCCCGGTTTAATCGAAACAGCGATGAAAATGAAAAAATCGCTGTAAATGTTAAAAATTGACAATAATTTCACCCCTTGTCCGGTTGATGATGGTGATGAAATATTCTCAAACGGAATTTTTGAGTTTAACATTACAAAAATTATTAGTCATGTTCAAAAAAATCCTGATAGTTTCCGTCTTGAAGAGGTAGTTGTTAAAGATGTTTTCAATGGGTTTTCAACTGTCAACGAATCTCATATGGAACATGTCGAAATCTCCAGACCGATAATATTGGCTGAAATTGCTCCCGGTCGATATAATGTCATTGATGGACATCATAGATTGCAGAAGGCACACAGGATGGGAATAAATATCATACAAGCCTATCGGTTTAATGTGACACAGCATATTAAATTCTTGATTAGCAAAAAAGCTTACACAACTTACATCGAGTATTGGAATAGCAAGCTGAAATAAATTTCAACAAAAAAATGAACCGGGTGCGACCGGTTATTTTTACGTTCGGTTTCAGTGCCATAACCCAATGGATAGGATTAAATGAAATTACAACTTACCGTTCTTGAAAACATTTTCACGATTCATAGATTCCCACCAAATTATGAAATCCCAATTCAGGTCTATGATAGTGAATTTTATTCAATCTGCAAAACAGAGGAAGAATTATCTATAGTCTGTAGGTCTTCTATCCAACTGAATTCAGAAAAATCTGAAATGGATTGGTCTTGTATAAAAGTCATTGGACCTTTGGATTTTTCTTTAACTGGAATTTTGGCAAATGTCTCAACAGTTCTGGCTGAAGCAAAAATAAGTATCTTTGCAATATCAACCTTTGATACAGACTATATTCTGGTAAAATCAGAAAAACTGCCATTAGCAAAAAAGGTATTGCTGGAATCCGGTTGTATTTTTGACCGTTGAATCTGTCATTGCAGCGGACCGCTGGGGTAAGCCCCCACAGTTCCCTCCCTGCGGTCGGTAGCCCATGTACTCCAACTTTCTCAGCGGCTGAATATCAAACAGATGGCTTTTTTCCGGACACCTTTTATAAACAGGCATGTCTCAGTTTTCCGTTTTTTCCCTGAATGATTTTATGACATACTCG
>JAHJLN010000344.1 GCA_018821715.1 Pseudomonadota bacterium
CGAAGTGTCATAAAGCTTCCCAGAGGTAAGGAGGTCTGAACTTTCTGTTCAAATGCTCCCGCGACCCAACTATCTGTTTATATAGAATAAAGGAAATTCCGCGGTTTTGGGCTTAGAACCCCTGGAAGGAAAAAAAGCTGTCCTGATTGATGATGTTTTTACAACCGGGGGTAGTGTCAAAGCATTTTCAAAAGAGTTATCAAACAATAAACTGGAAGTAAGCAACGTTGTTGGGCTTATGGGCGATAAACGGTTTGTTGTTGATAAAATAACAGAGCAAAATTTAAAATCGGCTTTAGAAGATACCGGCATTGCTGCTGATACAAACAGATTGAAAAGCCTGCTGACCCGGACAGAGGCAGGGATGTTAATTCAAAGACTTAACAGAGAAAAAGGATTAAAAAATGAAAAATTTCGAGAACTTGCCAAACGAATATCGGGGTTATACAAAGGAATATTTGTTAAAGATATTAGAGGAAATCAGAAGCCCGGAAGGGACAACAGTTCCGGAATATCACATAGAAATAATGCGGAAAATGTTGCGAGATTACAAGATAGGGGTTCACGCGGAGGACAAGGCCGGTGATTGAAAAAGCAACAGCAACTTTTGAAATTCAAGCCATCAATGATTTATTTATTCTTTTGATTGACCAGGACCAGGGAAAATCGGTTACAAATGCTGCCCATCGGGTTATTGACGTTCTTGAAAAACTTGTACCAGAAGGGATAGGACATCGAAAAGTATATTATAAAGATACGATGGGCAGGATAGATCAACTAAAAGTTAAAAACAGAAGATTTGATGGGTTTGCCCCTTGTTCAGAATCTCAGCAGCGAACAATAATAGAAATGAAAGGCGGTGATTGTCTTGTTTGCGGAGAGTATGAAAAAGACCTGATTAATGGCTTTTGTCAAGAATGCCAAAAAGAACATGGCACTTTGATTTTATAATTTTGCTATCCTTTTTGCGGCCGGCAGCTGGTTCCGGATTAAAAAATTGATAGCATTTTTCTGTGCCCCATGGACTGCGCTGGTCAGATCCCGGCATGAATCCTGACTGAAAAACTATCAAATCAAGAAGACTTTGGGATTGTGTCTTAAACAGCCCTAAAAATTGCGTTGAAGAGTTCAATGATGTCTTCCATTTTCAATAAACCCAAAGCACATAAAAGCAGGGCAATCACGATAACTGTTTTTAAACTATAGGACCATTCAACGGTGGTATCTCTGTTTTGGCCATTTTTCTTAACAGATATTTTAATTTTATCATTATTGTTTTGATTCGCCATACGCCCTCCTAACAGTAATATTAAAAAAATGATTTTTAAAAACTGTTTTTAAGGGCTTTTTAAGGAGAGGAGTATTAATAGAGTAAAGCTGTTTTCAATAGATTGTCAATTTATTTTGGAAGAAACGAGACCGTGATTTTATGAAACCAATACATTTTTTGCTTTGGCAGAAGCTATTTTTTTATCTGCTAAATGCGTATTGGCGCTGGTAATAGATGTTATATGTAATCATCGAAACCACCTTATTTCGGCCAGGTTTGCATGGATTGTTTTTTAATTTTTTCTTTACCTTGAGCCCCCAAGAATTCCCAGAGACTCCATGTTTCAAGACCAGCCTTTTATTGATGATCAATGCAATCCAATTTGGAAAATTTTCTGGGCGTTGATTCCATGCCCTGGATAGAAATTAATGCCTCCTTGGTCAGCCTGAATTTCCATGGTTATAGGTCCAATACCTGGTTGTTTGAGTTTTAATTTGTGCCAGGAAGCTTTGTTCATCCAGCAGATGTGAAGCGTCAATTGCAATGGATGTGATAGCATCATTCAAAAACCATAGAGTGTTGTTTTTTATCTAAGTGGTCGGCGTGAGTGGCACATTCAAATAGGAAGGGGTTTAAAACATTTTTTAACAGAATGCTATCTTTTTAACCCGCGGCAGCGTGTCCTATGGAAAAAAATTGATAGCATTTTGTTATTGTTCCGGTCGGCGCTTCCGTGATCCGGGCCAGGTCCAAGGGCAGGGTGCTATCAAATGCTGTTCCTTTCAGTAGATTAATAATATTGTTCAAGGCGGAAGACCATAAAGCCTTGGTTCTACTTACCCCATCATTTTTATACCGTCGAAGTTTGTTTAATATCTCAATGTCAATAGTAAGATTTCTATTCAAGAAGGGTTTGTGTTTTACAACCGTATTGACAAGTCTCTTGGGTTTTAATAATTCTATACCCATCCACCTTCAAACAAACTTTTTCCATGGGAGGCACAAAATGTCAGATCAAACGCCAAACAAAGAGATTAAAGAGCGAATAATCCGGATTAAACTTATTGATGGATCTCAGGTTAACGGACAGGCCAACATAAATAGAGAACCTCGATATGACCGATTAAGCGACCTGGTTGCAAGCAATCAAGAACCCTTTTTGATTTTATTTAATGTAACAGTAAATCATACTGATTTTGAGAAACCGGTTAAGCATAAAACGCTATTTGTGAATAAAAACCATATCATTTGGGCAGCGCCGGATGAAAGTCAGATGTAGGATGAAATTTTGAAAAAAATTCTAATAGCGCTAATCTTTATGATATTCACAACCCCTGTTTATACTCAAGAGAACACCCTCTGTCATAATATAGACTCTTGGAAAGAATGGGATAGACTTGTCCAGAAATACCCCCATGATATGGACATTCAAATGCTCCATGCCGTTCGGATAGGTTTCTGTAAAAAGATAGAGAAGGGCACCATCTCTTTTGAAGTTGCCAGGGATGCGTTCAATCATCTTCATAAAACCGTTATTAACAAAGCAAAGAAAGAAAAAAACCAAATGTTAGAGAATAAGCAGCTATGAAAAAGATAATTCTAATTTCAACCCTGCTGTTATTCTTAGCCTTCCCTGTTTTAGCGGAGGCTTCAAGTTTCTGTGATGATCCCGATACATGGGAACATTTTGAATCGATGACAAAGAAATATCCAGATGATGTTCCTCTTCAAATAATTCATGCTTTAAAAATTGGATTGTGTGTTAAAATTAAGCAAAACAGTATAACGGAGACTGAGGCAATTAATTTGTTTAACGAAATGATTGATACCCTTGCCAATATGAGAGAAGAGAAAAATGAACGGGAAGATTTGTGATGTATAAGTTTTAACGATGTCTTGTCGTCTCTTTTACAGCAATTCTCCAATTATATGGTCAGATGATTTTGAATAAAGTGTGGAGTGACAGGGATAGTCCACAGCGTCTTCCCCTTCCCGGATATGAGGCTTGAAATGTAAGAAGTCCACACCTCAAGCTTCAACTCGTTCTGCCCTAATAGGGGTTTTTATATATTATAAAAATTATTGCTGGGAAATGGCTGGGTATGGTGCCCATGGCTTATATAATTGAATAACAATCTCAAAGCTTAAAAACTTTATATACCATATGTGGGGGTGCCCAAATTTTGTCTGGACAGAGTCTTTACCATACAAGTGCACGCCGTTAATTTCCAACCGAAACCCCATATAGATATTCATAGTCAACAGTGAAAAACCTTATCCATTGATTTAAAGCATCAAAATCAATGTCCCCTGTGCTTTTCACCCTTTGGCAATTTCGCGGGTCTGCGGCTAATCAGACTTGAAAGGTATAGAAGATCAACGACCTGATCAATATGGATGTACCGCTCATATGATTGTATCAGTTTCATTGACAGAAATTCAGAGGACATGAGAAGGAAATGTCATGTTTCCACCGAAGGGAAGGACAAGGGGTGTTGATGAATTAAGTTATGAAAAAGGCTTTCCCTAAGAATTCTTATTTTTGAATTGACATGTAAAAAAAAATTAGGTAGCTTTCGAACTGCTTTTGACGTTTTTAGACTGAATATTGTGGGGTATTATTAATAATGCAACTAAAACAAAAATATAAACAATTCAAAAAAGGACAGAAAATGAGCATCCATAAGATAATACTATTTTTGGCGGTCGGAATTGTAGTTGTTTTTAGTGGTTGGGGAAAGGCGAATGCGGAGATCAACTCTATCACGGTCTTTTGTGGATCGGCAAACAAGCCTGCCATGGAAGAGATTGCCATCGAATTCGAGCGCGTAAAAAACATCAAGGTGAACATGATCTTTGGCGGTTCCGGCACATTGCTTTCACAGATTGAGCTTTCCCGAAAGGGTGAAATTTATTTGCCGGGATCTCCAGACTACATTATTATCGCTGAAAGAAAAAAACTTATTATTGAAAACAGCGATCAGATAATTGCCTATCTTGTCCCTGCCATCATAACGCCTGCAGGAAATCCGGCGAACATTCATACGTTGGAAGATCTCACTGGACCAGGGGTTCGCATTGGAATCGGAAATCCGGAATCAGTGTGCCTGGGGCTCTATGGGATTGAACTTCTGGAAACGAACAATCTGTTGGAGAAGGTCATGAAAAATGTGGTGACCTTTGGTGGAAGCTGTTCAAAGACAGCAAACCTGGCGGCAATGAGTAATGTAGATGCTATTCTGGGGTGGCGGGTTTTTCATTTCTGGAATCCCGATCGCATGGACTTTGTTCCCATTGCTCCGGAAAACATTCCCAGAATTTCGTATATTCCTATTTCGATTCCTGTTTATACCAAGGATATTAATCTTTCAAAAGAATTTATAGAGTTTGTGCTTTCCCCAGCGGGAAAAGCAGCATATAAAAAATTCGGATATCTTAGCTCTGTGGAAGAGGCAAAGGCGTTCGCCCCGAATGCCCCTATCGGCGGAGAATACAAACTTCCTACAGCGTATTTTGACCTTTTAAAAACCTTATGGAAAAAATGAATCGGGTTTTTAATTTCATCATGTGGGCAACCGCATCTCTTCTTATTTTTTCCTTTATTTTCCTATTGGCAAGTATGCTTGTCGAATTATGGAAAGGGTGGGCCTTTTCATCACCTAAACTTGGTGAGATTGGGTTCGCTATCAAGCTTTCCCTTTTGACGGCAACGATCTCCTCCATTTTTGCGATGTTAGTCTCTGTTCCGGTATCATACTTATTTTCCAGGCACACCTTTTTCGGCAAGAATGTTCTCGACACACTTTTGGATTTACCGATTGTGTTATCTCCCATCGCTCTTGGGGCAATGCTCCTGATATTTTTTAACACGCCTTTAGGGAAACAGATCGGACAGTACATAGGCCCTTTCGTCTTTGAGGTAAAAGGAATCATCCTGGCACAATTTTTTGTGGTAGTGGGTTTGTCTGTCAGGCTTTTAAGAACCACCTTTGAGGGAATTGATACGGAATATGAAAACCTGGCACGAACACTGGGCTACAATCAGCTCCAGGTCTTTTTCAAAGTAGTGCTGCCGATGGCAGGAAAAGGTATTCTGTCATCTTTTCTGTTAGTTTGGGGGAAGGCTATTGGTGAGTTCGGCGCAACAGTCACCCTGGCCGGCGCTACGACTATGAAGACAGAGACGATTCCAGTGGCCATCTATTTGAGTTTTGAGTCCGCTAATGTTACCAGCGCTTTAGTGTACATTACTATTCTTATTGCAATATCTCTTTCTATTCTTTTCATCGTGAGATCTTTTAAGGTGCCATATCATGAATAATCCGTTTCTACAGGTTGAATCACTGAACCTTACCCTTGGAAAATTCTCCCTCAGGAAC
Organism: Pseudomonadota bacterium; assembly: GCA_018821715.1. Lineage (GTDB taxonomy): Bacteria > Desulfobacterota > Desulfobacteria > Desulfobacterales > Desulfobacteraceae > Desulfobacula. The sequence goes on from JAHJLN010000344.1 coordinate 5,650, forward strand.
ATCAATATGTCATGCCAAAAGGGAGAATACCATGTATTACTGGGACCCACCGGTAGCGGCAAGTCCTCTCTGATGAAATGTATCCTGGGGTTTCATAGAATCAATAACGGGTTTCTCTATCTGAAAGGAATGGACATCAGCAATGAACTGCCGGAATGCCGGCGAATGGGATATGTTCCACAGAATTATGCTCTTTTCCCTCACATAAATGTTGAAGACAATATAAGGTTCGGACACCAGGTCAAAAAAAAATCTTTTCAGGATACCGATACAATTGTCAACAGGTTGTGTGAGATATTAAAAATTCAGAAGCTGCGAAAAAGGGCTATTCAGCATCTTTCCGGAGGGGAAAAACAAAAAGTTGCCCTTGCCCGTGCATTGGCAATACAGCCCGATATCCTTTTGTTGGACGAGCCTTTTTCATCGATAGACGAGGGGGCAAAGCGTAACCTGTGGATCGAGTTGAAAGAAATCATAAACGAAGTGGGAATCACCGCACTTCATATTACGCATAACCTTGAAGAGGCTTATACTATGGGGGAGCGGCTTTCAGTGCTCATGAACGGAGAGCTTCTTCAAAGCGGTTCCAAACGGGAAATATTGGAAAGCCCCAAGAATGAAGATGTGGCCAGATTTTTAAATTATAAAAATATATTTCAGGGAATTACAGAAAAAGATCCAAGAGGTACAAGGGTTAACATCGGGCACTTTAATGTGCTAATTTCCAAAAAAATTTCCACCGGGAAAAAAATTAAATTGTGTATAAGACAACAGGACATCAAAATAATCAGGAAAGGAGTCCCCATTAAGGATTCGCTGAAGCATAATGTTTTTTCAGGTAAGATCATTTCCCTCCTGCAACTTCCGGAATACTGTCTGATGCATTTTAAAGTTGATGGAAGTCCCAAACAGCACGATTTGGAATTGAAGTTCCCCCGTTATATTCTGGAGCGGCATAACCTTTATCAAGGGAAACAAATCAATGTTGCACCATGGGAACCCAATATTATTTTGTTCTCAAATTCAATCAGCCCATGAGTTTTATGATATCTTTCTGTTTGGTCTTAAAGCGCTTGAATCTTCCCGGATATTGTGGACACTAAAAACAGGAGAAAAGACATGAACCCAGCCAATGACCCGGATATCATCTGCAGATTAAAAGAAATCCGAAATGGAAAAAAAATTACCCAGACACAGCTGGCAGACCTTGTGGGAATTAAAAGACAGGCCATATATGATCTGGAAGTCGGCCGCTATCTGCCCAACACCTCTGTAGCGCTCCGCCTTGCAAGGGTTCTTGGCTGTAATGTAGAAGATATTTTTTATGAAATTTCACAGAACAGTCACCCCATTGCCCTGGTTGACTATCATGGTGCAACCGATCCCAGGGTGAATGTTGCAAAGATACGCAATAAACTTTTTGCGTATTCTCTTTCCGGTGCAAATTCCATCATGGAAGAAATGAAGGGAGCCGATGGCCTTCTTGAGCCCGGCAATAACAGGGTTACACTGCTGAAATCCAATGAACAAGTGGAAAACACGGCCCTGCTCATGGGGTGTGATCCGGCATTTTCAATTCTTGGGCACTATGTTCAGAAAAACCACACCAATGCCGATCTCCTTTGCAGATTTGCATCAAGCGGAAAAGCCTTGAGTTTGTTGGCTACCGGCCAGGCACACATTGCAGGAATTCACATGCACAGCAAAGGTTCTATTGACGGCAATCAAGAATTTATTCACAATTCACTGAAAAATTTCAAAGGTCTTCTTGTGGCTTTCTCCACCTTTGAAGAAGGGCTAATGGTTGCCCTGGGCAACCCCCTTAACATCCGAGAACCAAGTGATCTCGCACAAAAGGAAATTCGTTTTGTAAACAGAGAAAAAGGGGCAGCACTGAGAGATCTTCTTGATGATTGCCTTTGCAAGTCAAATATTCCTTTTGCCGCAGTTAACGGTTACAATGACATCGTTACAAATCATTCCCATGGTGCCCAGCGAATCCTCCATGGAATTTGTGATGCTGCCCTTGGCCTTCATGCTGTTGCCACGGCATTTAATCTTGGCTTTGTTCCCATTTCACAGGTAAGATGTGATCTTGTAATCCCCCAGGATCTTTTAAGCCATACAGGTGTTAAAATAGCCCTTGACACACTTCAGAAAAAAACATTTCGAAATGAATTAAACTGTCTTCCGGGTTATGATGCTGCATGTACCGGAAAAACCATTGCCGGCTTTTAGTATCGCCAAACCACAGCTTCCGGTATGGGTATCCATTTGTTGATAAAAGTAGTGCCCAAGCAATCAATATCCGATTTGATGGAAGCGCTGAAAGGTAGGGCTGCAATTAGGGAGGTTTAGACCCAAACCGCCGAAAATTTCTTCAGCAATTTTCTCAGGCCATACCTGTCTGATTCAACTCGCGTTTTTTAATGTAAGTATTTAACGAGATGTGGTTCGAATATCGATGATATCAGTTTAATCCTTGAAGGATCTTTTGAAGACCTGGCAGATCGAAAATATTTTGAAAGGATTGGCTTCTGGCTAAAATCAGGACCAAAAATTTCCAAAAAAAACACCAGATGTATAAATATAGTAAACAGTTTCAGAATAACCTGATCTTTCCTAAAAAAAATAAACAAAGGATTAAGCCTCATATGATAAAAAACAGCAGTTTGTATAAGATTACTACCAAGTACATATGGTATCAAGTGTGACGAGCAAAATCAATCAAAAGGTAATGACTTTCAAAAGATATAAACGGTGCTCAGGACCTGGGCGGCGGCGATTATAGTAACGTGAAATTCAGACTTTTTATGAATTTATCCAGACACAAGATATAGTATCCATGCTCTTTTATTCTCAGATAAAAAATTCCATTATATGGGAGAGGCAAAATCAAAATTTTAATACCTTCCATTATTGTTTATTGGAGATAATGATCCCCTTTGAAATTATTATTTTATGCTGAAAGATAGTTTTTGAATTATTGATAATTTTGGCAGACCGAAACCTCAGAACTGGGATAATCATACTTGAGCCGGATCAATCGGATCATTAATGTGTTTATATTATATCGTTTAATTTGGGATAATGGCCGAAGAGGAGGTCCTTGGCTTATATAATTGAATTAAAAATTCAAAGCTGTAAAATCTCCATATACCATATATGGGGTTGTATAAATTTTGCATAGTCTGAGTCTTTAAAACACCAGTACACGCCGTCGATTTTCAGCCGAAACCCCGTATAGATAGACAATATAGTCGCCCTTGGAACATGAACATTTCGGTGAAAACAGAAAATTTTCTCAATCTAAAAATACTCAAGAATATATCTTATATTCTTCAAAATTATGGGGTCTATGACCATTAAAGATAGGATACTAATCCTTAACTCAGCTTTTTTTGCTCGTCCAGCGCTTTTCTGACTATTTTTGCCAGGTCTTCTTTGGAGAATGGCTTTTGCATAAAGAGCACTCCTTCGTCAAGAATACCATGATGGGCAATAGCATCGCTCGTGTATCCGGACATGAAGATGTGCTTGAGGTCCGGGCAAAGGGATTGTAGTCTGTTCGCCAACTCAAGCCCGTTCATTCCAGGCATGATGACGTCCGTGAGTAGCAGATGGATTCCTCCTGTATGTTCCTCAACCAGCTCAATTGCCTCTTTTGGATTTTTTGCGGTCAACACGATGTAGTCTAACTCTTCGAGGATTCTCCTGGCAAGTTTCAAGATTGATGGTTCATCCTCCACCACCAGGACAGTTTCTCCAAAGCCTGGTGGGATTTCTTCTTTGCTTTCCTTTCGGATACCGATAGCATGACCTACATATCGGGGCAGGTATATTTTGATGGTCGTTCCTGCCCCTGGTTCGCTGTAGACGTTTATGAATCCATTGTTTTGCTTCATGATGCCATAGACCGTTGACAATCCAAGTCCAGTGCCCTTATCTGGACTCTTTGTGGTGAAAAATGGTTCGAAAATATTGGCCAATATTTCCTTGTCCATACCGCAGCCATTGTCGCTCACGGATAACATGACAAATTCGCCTGGAATAAAACCATGGTGATCGGCACAGTAGGCAGTGTCAAAGGTCACCATGTCCGTTTCGATAGTGAGCTTGCCAACTTCGGCGATGGCATCACGGGCGTTGACGCACAGGTTAGCCAAAATTTGGTCGAGCTGGGAGGGGTCCATCTTGACAGACCACAGATCTGCTCCTGGCAACCAGACAAGAGAGATGTCCTCCCCAATGAGGCGCTGGAGCATTTTGAGCATACTCTTCGCATTTTTGTTTAAATCAAACACTATTGGGGCAATGATTTGCTTGCGGGCGAAGGCCAACAGTTGACGGGTTATGCTCGCTGCACGGTTTGCAGCCTTGAGGACCTCTTCGAGATCGGCATGCAGCGGTGCGGTCGGGTCCACCTCATTCATAGCCAGTTGAGTGAAACCCATGATGACGGAGAGTGCATTGTTATAATCATGGGCCACCCCTCCTGCCAGACGTCCAACAGACTCCATCTTCTGGGCCTGACGGAATTCGGCTTCCATTTTTTTTGTATCTGTAATATCTCTCAAGTTTACAATAAGGCCATTTTGTATACTGTGAAGGTCCTTTATTATTGCAGCACTAATAAGAACGTCTAATATTTTACCTTGCTTGGACAATCGCTTTGTTTCGAATCTAACAGAATTTCCAGATTCATAAATGCCTTTTAATTTTGACTGGGTGATTTCCACCTGATCTTCAGGAACAAACGGTATGAGTCGGCCTTGTAGTTCGTCCAAAGACCACCCAAAAATCTTGGTGAATGCGGAGTTGAGATATTGGGGGTAGCCCATGTTATCATAGACGACGATTGGATCAGGATTCGATTCAAGAATCTTTCGCAGTTTATCCTCGCTTTCCCTTAGCATCTCCTCTGATATTTTGCGCTCAGTGATGTCGCGGATATTACATTGAACTAAAAGTGCCCTGTCAGCCATATAAATATCGGTATAGATAGTTTTTCCAGCCTTGTTTTGTACTGCAACATCTTCGAAATGAGCAATGCCGTCTTTGTTCAACGTCTGCAATATTTCTTGAAAAGTACCAATATTATCCGGGATACCGATATTCTTCATATCGTTCCCGATCAACTCCTTTTCAGAATAACCCAACATCATCTTGATGGCCGGATTAGCATGGCGAATTTTCAATTTGCTTTTTTCGAGAAGCAATATCCCATCTTCTGCGGTCTCAAAAAGGCGCCTATAGCGCTCTTCAGACTCTGCCAACAGCTCTTCCAATCGCTTACGCTCGGTAATATCCTCAATGACCAGGAGGATGACACGTTTCTCGCCCACCCCCCGTTCAATTTGCCGGGCATTCAGAAGCATTGTGCGCTTGCCGATGGTGGCAAAATCGTGTTCAACCTCATAATTGTCAAAGCTGGTCTTTTCGGGAAGGATGGTTTCCAAAAGTTCCCGCAGCTTGGGGATATCCCATTGTTTATTGCCAAGATCATAGATAAGCTGCCCCACAGTCTCTTCAGGTTTTACCTTAAAGCTTTCATATAAGGAACGGTTGGCTACGATAACCTTCAGATCTGAATCCAGCACCAGAAGGGGTTCGCGTATTGTCTCTACTATTTTTTCAAATATCTGATCCATCAAAGTTTCAGCCATTTTCCTCTTACTCTCATAAAATCTTAACTTTATTTTGTTTGTATGAAGTACCACCACAAGAGGATTGGAGTGTTGATAAGGTATAACAACCTATGTATCCAGGTTAAAAAGTTTATTAACAAGTTTTTCCAATTGGATTTTACCATGGATCTCATGGGGGAACAGGGGGACCTTTCGGATGGGTATATTTGGAAATTTTCTAAATATCTTTTCAAGATAAATTTTTTGACTTTTTTGTCTAATGGCACAGACAGGACAGTCAGTATCAGATAACACCATATTGATGAAAAGATGGGTTAAGGGAATCTTTGCCTGTACCAAATAGGCATAGAGGTTTTCAGATTCCAGCAACCCCATGGCCTCGGGTATGGCAACCATAACAAAGGCGGTCTTTTTAGGGTCTGTCAGATTTTCTTGAATTCTCCTTGTGTTTTTGGACAGATCCAAGGCTTTTTGTGCGGATCGGGTCAATTTAACAATTCCCTCATACTTAATCAACAGATTAAAAAGAGTCTTCAGCCATTGTCTTACAAGGCTCGGAAGCTCTAAGAACCTCAACAAATGACCGGTTGGAGAAGAATCTATAATAATGATATCAAACTCATTTTTTTGTTTCAGATCCATTATCCTGTCGATTGCCATGATCTCATCCAATCCCGGGGGTGCCATGGAAAAGAGCTCGGCCATTACTTCCCTGTCAAATTTAATATCCAGGCCTTTAGCTAAGAATTGCTCGAACATGAGATAAATATCTTGTTTATAGGATTCTTTAAAATCTTCGAACAATTGGTCGGCATTCATCTCCATGGCCCAGAGATTAGAGGAGACAGGAGTTATACAATTGCCTATTTCCATATCCAGGCTATCTGAAAGGGAATGAGCCGGATCAGTGGAAAAAAGTAATATTTTTTTATCCTGAAATAGACCGGATAAATAAAGACCAATGGATGAAGCAATAGTGGTCTTGCCCACACCGCCTTTTCCACCGATAATAATAAATTGGATATCAGCATCAAAATCCGGATTTGCTACTTTCGTTATTTGGATTTCGTCCGGGTTCATGCATTCAGATCTATCAATCCCCTGTTTTTTGCTAAAGGCAGATAAATCTCCTGCCAAATAATCACCCAGCAGGGACAGGTCATCGACTCCTTTAATCTCGTCCTGGAAATTTTCTACAAAGATCAGGTCAAATTTTGAAAACTCCTGTTGAATCTGAAACATGGGGTCGGCCTGTTGACGCTTTCGTTCTGTACAAAACTCACACGCATCCTGCTTTGCCACGTGGTTGACAATAATTTCCTGAGCCGGAATATGTATTTCAAACAAGGCTTTCACCAATTTTTGAGTCTCTTGGATACTCATGAATTCAGGGATCATGACAGGAACAAACCGTGTTATCTGCTTGTTCTTTAATAAAGTGTTAACTTTGTGAATTTTTTCAGTTAATCCTTCCAGAAAAAAATCACACTCATCTTTGATATATTTTCGTCGGGTAAATTGTGTGGCCATATATCGATGTTTTTCAAGCATCATGTCCATCACCTGTATCCATTTTTCCATTTGCAATGGAAGATTTAACATGCGCAGGGTATGTCCGGTTGGTGCGGTATCAAGTATCAGCACATCAAAAAGGTCTTCAGACAGCAATTGAGCAACCTCAATAATGGCCATTACTTCATCCATGCCGGGCAGGGAGAGTTCAAAAAATTCAGTGATATCTTTTTGATCGAAATAGGTGCCACGATCTGCAATCTTTTTCATGATATCACCGTTTTCCCGTTTGAATTGAGCTGTCAGCTCCTGTGCATCCAGCTGTCTTGCATATAAATTGGATTCCGGGTGATTGGTTAAATTCAAACGGGTGCTTTTGTTATCTAATTCCACCCCGAACCCGTGGGAAAGGGAGTGAGCAGGGTCCGTGGAAATAATCATTACTTTTTTTTCAGGTTGGGTCTTTGCAAGGTAGATCGCAGTCGCACTTGACATGGTCGTTTTGCCGGTCCCCCCTTTTCCGCCAAAAACAAGGAGGCGCAGGTTTGAATTTTCCAGGTATTCCGGTAGGTTTTTCATGAGAGTCAAGCCTCCTTGTTCAGATTTTCAAGATTTAAGTGACAGGTCTTTTTAAACAGTTTAATTTCAAGAAAATTGTTTTTCAGATGAATTTTATGATTAGCAAACACAACTTCCTGTGAAAGCGTGAATTTTTCAACCCATTTTGATCCAACTTTTAGGGATTTTATCATCAATTGGCTGCCATCAAGTGATATGTTCAAATCTGATTTTTCCACCTTTTTTACTTCCAGAATAATTTGGAAATGGTCTTTTTCATCAAAAATATCCAGAAGACGGTCTTTGCTCCATTGTTCCCGCGCTCCCGCAAGCCACCAGGAGAACAAAACGGTCTTTCCTGTAAAAGGATCGACCCTGGATCGCTCAAAGGATAGCAGCGGACACCCTAAAAGCTTTTGGGCAACCGGATTGATGGCATCCTTGATATAAGTCAGTACCTCCATATGATTGGCTGCATCGGTAATGTCTGCCAGCTGATCTATCCTGGCATGGCCATTTTCCTTAAGGAACCACAATATTGTCCTGCAATTATCATCAAGCCTTTTGGCAATCATTTCAATACAATTATCATCTACTTTCAAAAGAGTTGACTGGAAAAGTTTGCTGTTCCATGTGTGTAACCCATTGACCACCATCCGCAAAGTCCCCTGCCGATTACCCTCTTTATAATGAACACATAAAATCTGCCTTTTGCGTAATATATAATAATGATTTTCAAAGGCTAATTTAAAAATAGCCGAGAGGTCAATCTCAAAAACATTTTTTTGCAGCTGACAGAGAATCAATCTTTTGGTTGTAAGAAAAATATGGGCTGGTTTCCATCCGTAGAGAAATAAATGTTTAAACCCGCCCTGATCCTCCAGTACGATCTGTTCATCAGGGTATAAAAAAGGTCGGTTCATTTTTAAAAACCGCATGGTGCTATGTTGAGGGCGAATTCGCATGCTTACCGGCCTTTGCCCACAGTCGTGGCAAACTGAGTCAATTGTTCTGTTCTTGTCTCTATATCGTTGACATCCCCTTGTTCTATGCTTTTTTTAAGATTCAGAACCAAAGAATTCAAATCCGGTAACAATATTTCCGGCAGCGGCCAAGACTTCTCTTCCATCATCTCATCAACCGTTGTGACAAGATTTTCAGCCTTGATAAGGGTTTCTATCTTTTTCTTATTTTCTGCATCATTTTTCATATGTTCTTCAGCATCCGTTATGGCCTGGCTGATCATCTCTTCAGAAAGCTTTTGCGTTGAATCAATGGTAATGCTGACTTCGTTATCTGTCTGCAGATCCATAGCCGATACCGTAAGGATGCCATTGGCATCTATTGAAAAACTGACCTCCACTCTGGACTGGCCCTGGGGTTGAGGATAAATCCCGGTCAATCCGAATTGTCCCAGGCTGATATTGTCAGGGGCAAGTTCCCGCTCTCCTTGTAGAACATTGATGTCCATACTGGTCTGGTTGATTTTGGCAGTGGTAAATATCTGTGTGTCGGAAGTGGGAATGATGGTGTTTCTGGGAATGATCTTTGCGACGAGACCGCCTTTGGTTTCAACGCCCAGAGAAAGAGGATTGACATCCAGCAAAACCACATCCTCTATCTCTTTTGTCAGAATACCGGCCTGGACTGCTGCTCCAAGTCCAACCACTTCATCCGGATTGATTTTCAGGTAGGGGTCCTGATGGAAAAACTCTTTTGCGATGGTTTGTACGCATGCCATTCTTGTTGCTCCGCCCACAAGGAGGACACGATCAATGTTTTCAATCCCTATTTTTGCATCCTTTATGGCCTGTTTTGTTGGCAGAATCATCATCCGGGCAAGATCTGAAGTGATATCTTCAAAGGTTTTTCGGTCCACCCGCGTCTCAAAATCAATCATCCTGCCATCTTTACCCGGTATTGAGGTTAAGAACAGACAGGTTGTCTGTTTGCGAGAAAGCGCAGCCTTTGCTTTTTCACAGGCCTCCTTGAGCTGTTGATGAACAGAACCATTTTTTCTTGGATCAACCCCGTGTATGGCGTAAAATTCCTGAGCCACATGGTCCACAAGTTTTTTCAGAAAGTCTTCGCCCCCAAGTTTATTGTTCCCGTTTACGGCCTTTACCTTAAAAAACCCCTGATCCAGCTCAAGTATGGAAACATCAAAGGTGCCTCCTCCAAGATCCCAGATCAGAATCGTTTTAATGTCCTTTCTCTTGAGTCCGTATGCCAGCGCCGCCGCAGTGGGCTCGCTGATAACCCGTAAAACTTTGAACCCTGCTAACTCTCCCGCCTCTTTTGTTGCCTGGCGACTTAAATGGTTAAAATAAGCTGGCACCGTGATAACAGCCTTGTCTACTTCCTCATGAAGATAGTTTTCAATATCAGCTTTAATTTTTTTTAAAATAAATGCAGATATCTGCTGGGGAGAAAACCACTGCCCATTCACCATAACCTTATGGTCAGTACCCATTATTCTTTTTATTGAAAAGACGGTCTTGTCCGGATTTTTTCTTGCATAGTCTTTTGCAGCCTTCCCCACCAGGTACTCGTTTTCATTTGTGACTGCAAAAACCGAAGGTGTCAGGAAATCGCCCTCGCAATTGGGAACGACCACGGGCATCTTATTTTCAATGACTGCGGCAACACAAAAGGATGTACCAAGATCTACACCGACTGCTCTTCCCATAAATACTCCTTATTGTCTTTTATTAAGTTTTTCTTCTCATCTTCCAAGGCCCGGGATCTGATACGCTTATCCAATTCTTCCATCATTCCATATTCGAGCATTGTTTCCATGCCCGCCAGGGCAGCCTTAAGGTTCACACCGATCAAGGGGATACCGGCAACTGATATAACAATTTCAGCATGGATCACAATTCCCTTGTCCAACACCCTGTCCAAAAGGTCCACCAGGGTGGCTTTAGTATATGACCTAGGTTCCATGATGATTACACAAAACTATAAGGAGGCCAGGGGCCGGTATACTGCACAGAGAAAAACTCCATCTGATCGATTTTTTCAAGCGCATCCCCTAAGATATGATTGTTTGCCCGGGGCATGATGCAGGCAAGATTCATGATCATCTGTTGATCAGACGTATTGTTTTTTATCTTATCTATTTTAATATCATCCACATGTGCCTTAATTGTATTGTAAAAATCCTTAAAATAGGTTTCAGCTTGATTTTCCAGTTCTTTTTTCAACAACTTTTCCAGTTTTTTCCGGTACATATATGCAGCTCCCTTGGATTTTGATTTGCATTCTTCATTAATAATTCTAATCTGCTCATTTTCCCTGGAAATCCTGGCTCCCATTTGATTGGCATTCCAGAATACCTGGACCCCATATTCAGCCTTGCCAATAAATTTTTCCATTTTTGCCAGAAGATTATCATAATGATCTTCAAGCCATTTTTTTAAATTTTCCTGGTCTGTAAATTTTTTGTCACCAATGATAATGGTGTCAAAGGATGCCGGAACCACAACACCATAGGTTTCCCAAGCCTTTTCAATTACTTTTTGATGGGTCATGACCCACTGGGCTACAATCTTTTCTTCATTGGACTCATAGGGTTTGGCACTGCAGTCATGGACAATGGCTGCAAGCTCTTTATACTGGACAGGATAGACTGTATTGCCATCAATACCCATTTGGCTGAATTCTTCCTCTTTATTGCCTTTAACGATACAATAAAGGTATTTTCCCTGTTCATTCAAAGAACCTTGTTTAACAACATGGCAATCCTTTTTTGGTGTTTGCAAATCTAAAACAGCATTGTTTTTAATATCCTGATCAGGTAAAGGCGGCTGGTTTTCTACAATAGCCAGAAATTCTTTGTGGATTTCATCCTGCACCATTTTATAAAGTTCCGGCATAATACTTTTTTTTACAATCTTTGAAATTGTGTCCCGGTTACTATCAAGAATGACCCGGATCTGTTTTTGAACCATCTGTTTGATTATCTCTTCCATGTCATATCGCCTTTATGCACTCCACTTACTTTATGCATTCCACTTACAAGGATTGATCATCTGGTTGATGACATCATCTACAATATCATCCAAACCATCCCTTACGGATTTGACGGTTTCTGATATTCCCTGCTGGATTTTAATCTCGGCTATCGCCTGATCCAACTCCATTAATGCATTCCCAAGGCGATGGATCTCTGTTTCAGTTAATGCCCCCTTTTCCATTCTTTTCATGGCCTGAAGATTCATGGCTTCCTGAATCACTTCAACCAGGGCGATAACAAGGCCTAAAACCCCGTGTTTTAAATTTTTTTCATCAATATCAAGGGCCATGGAATTTCCTTTGTAATTATATGGAGGTTTTGATAGCAGGATTCAATTGGTTTGCTTTGGCACTTATCCAGCCGCACCAGGGACATCCCTCACTCATCAGATCGTCAATTGCCACTCTCTTTTCACATTGAGGACAGTATTCCTTGGCTGTGAGTGCCTCTTGCCATGCAGGGGTTGAAAGTTTTGTGCCCGAAGGAAACTCCAATCCATATTTTGCAGCAGTCTCAAAAGACGACAAAGCTGCTCTGATCCTAATCCCCAGCAATTCAACACCGGCTACGGATACGGCGATATCCGCGTTAATTACCAGGCCTTTATCAAGAAGCCTGTCAATCACATCTGCCAGACTGCCTAAATTTTCTTTAGATGGTTCCATTCCCATTTGCATATCTCTCTTTTTTATTTTAATGGTTTGGATTTTCTTTTTCTACCGGGTCTCTATTTTTACCGGGGTCCTTATATATTCTCGTCCATATCAATTCGCTTTCGCATCCTGACCCGGTTGAATTCGGAAATATTTCCATCTGCGTCCAGGTTAACTTCAAAAATCCCCAGAATATCCATGCTGTCCGGAATGGATTTTTTTTCAAGTGCCTCGAGCGTTACCCGCCACCCATCACCATCCGGTTGCGCACTAATAGTTGATTCTAACTCAAGCCCGGTAATTGTTCCCAATTCCGATCGTGCTTTTTTTATGGCAGCAGCAAATTTAAGAGCCATGATTCTCTCCTTTTTTTAAATTTCTTATCTCTTCCAGACGTTCCATGAGCAGGGTTTCTTTTTGGGTATAGTCATCCTCCGTTATCTCTTCCATCTCAAGTTTCATCTGCAGCATGAGAAGTTCTTCTAAAACTTTTGAATCATCTGTCATTTCATTAAAAGCCGATTCTTTTAATTTTTTAGCAAGCCAGATGGTTAACTTGATGGGAGATAATGCAATGTCGTCTATAATAAAAGCCATTTTACCACCTCACTGTTAATTCAACAAAATTACTGGGCGGAACAGGCCCTATGTATTTCATTTTCAATTGCCCTGCAAAACACTCATCGATTTTTTCAACTGCCTTGTCAAATAGCTTTTCAGCCTCTTTTGAAACAAGAAAAACGCTATTCACAACCATATTATCTGAAAGAATCTTGCTTTTTTTGTGATCAACAAAGAGTCCGGTTAAAAACTTGAATATTTGTTTCTCCACGTCCTTTTTTTTGTTTTTCAGGGCATTTTCCACCATGTCTCCCAATTGGATCTGTTCTCTTTGTAATCCGCCATTGCGGGAGTTCAAACGATCTCGAAGCCTTTGGATCTTCGGATTTTCTTCCAGTATCCGGGTGAAAATAGTTTCAGGATGAACCCAGAAAACTTTAAGCCCCAGCTCGGATTTATCTTTTAAAAAATCCAGGTGTTCTTTTATCCTTAACTGTTCTGCTTTTAATACCTTCTCCCGTATGGTCTGGACATCATCCCCAATTGTACCGAACTTTACCGGCAATACAGTATACTCTTTGAAAAGTTCTTCCATGATTTTCTGATGCGCCAGGGTATTTTTCCGATTAACCGGAAAATCTTCTATCAGGGTTGGGCTGACCACTGCACCCATATCATTAAAACAAACAATTGATACCTCATTATTAATTTCCTCGATGCTTTGCAGATCTCCGATGCCTTGCATACCTGTGGCTCTCTCATACTCAGTATCCACGATTGCATAAATATACTGTTTCATGATTTTGATTCCCCTTTGATTTCAGATACAAGCTTGTGTGACAGGGTTTGGAATTCCTGATCATTCTTTTTTTGACTGAGCGCTTTAAAATATGTCTTTATCACATCAGGATCTATTAACGGAAAAATTTGGATATCCTTGTCAAGAAAACACGCCACATTATGAACAGCCCCGATAAAAAGCGCGGCTGTTTCTCCTTTTTTCAAATTGTTATTTATCTGACCGGCCATGTACATGTCGCGTTTCTTAAGCAGCCATGTCTTATATAATTTATATTTTAAATATTTCATCAGGGTTGAAAAAAAACGTTTTGACTGTAAAAGATTCATGAACAACGCCTGCTCTTGTTGAATTAAAGCAATATCTTCGGTTTTCATTGCCAAGGCTCCCTTATCAACCAGATCTGATACGATCATGAAATTACGACTCCCTTTTAAAGCCAGTTCTTTTACAATTTTTTTTCCGATTTCTCCTCCTGCAGCCAGGCCGTCTTGAAAGATTTTCATATTTTTAACATCCTGTCCTTGAAAATAAGCCTCGACCCTGTCCCAGAAAAGTGAAATGGTCTTCTCATGCTGTTCAAGCCTTTCCTGTGAGACCAGTTTGCCTTTTACCTTGTTTATTTCGGCCTTTGCTTTTCCAAGATCAGCACCCATATGAATCATAGGAACTAAAAAAAGTTTCCTCATAACATAACCGCATTTTCCCTCTCAAAAACCTTAACCCTTAGCCATTGTTCAACGTCCTCCTTTAAAAAAGAACAGCTGTTATCGCTGATGTATTCCATAATGATTTGATAGGATTTATTAAGATCTTCAAACTTTCGGGCAAGATCTTTATTATGGCTGTCATTATCCGGATGGCATGCTTTACTTAATTTTTTATAGGATTCATTGATTTCAGCCAAGACTGCTTTTCCCGGTAGATTTAATGTCTGTCTTGCAAAATCAAGCTCCTTGAAATTCCCTTTATGAAGGGTCAGGGTATAAAAGCTGTAAAATGGCAAAGGGCCTACAATTTTAAAATCAATAGTGCCGTTAAAATAGCGGTCAAGATCTTCAATACGCTTTTCAAAAACCGAATACTCCTTTTTTTTAATTAATAAAGCCAGAGTTGTGACCATGGAATCCTGGGTAATATCATTTGTAAGAATGTCTGCTGATACATCCGACAAACGGTCAAAAATAATCTTTCTTATACCATTGCGTTTTTCATCAAGAACGGAATTCACCATTTTCCCAAGTTTTATCTGAGCGTCATGAAGATCTTGTGTTGATCCGGGTGACAACTCCTGTTTAAACTGTTCAATGGACGGCAGTTCCTTAATTTCATTGAATACCTGGTCAAAATCATTAAAAAAAACCATTACATCCATTTCAACCATGTCTTTCAAGACTGTAAATTTCTTTCTGATCTGGTCATAACTGCTTGTAAATATCTTTATAATCTGATCCGGATGTTTAATCATTGTCCCGAACTTAAAGGGGATAATACACAAGTTCTCCATTATTGTTTCAATTGCATGATGATGCTGGGTTAAATAGTGTAGCATCTCTTTTTGAGGCAATGCAGAAAAATCAATCATTTTAAAATCACTCATGGCCAGAGAAAGGCTCCCACGATTTTTAAAATACACATCCTGATCATCAAGTCCCTTACAAGTGAAATTTTGCCCTAATTCTGAAAACACGAATCCATATAAATATTGATGCTTATTCATCTTGTCTGTCCTTTTTTTATGGCGTGTTCAAAGTGCTTCATTAAAATCGTGAATTTTGTATGATCTTTTCTGCCTTTTTTGATAAATTCCTTTATAGCTGTTATAGCAGCGGTATTGCAGATCAATTCGATATCAGCTCCCTTTAATGTGTCTGTCTCATCGGCGAGGCGATCAAAATTAATCTTTTTGCCCAGGGGTTTTCCCCTTGTATGGACTTTAAATATCTCTATCCTGGCATTTTTATCCGGATTTTTCAGTTCAAGCTGGAAATCAAATCTTCCTGATCGCAGCATGGCAGCATCAATCATATCAATCCTGTTAGTGGCAGCCAGGACAAGAATACCCTTTAATTCTTCTATCCCGTCCATTTCACTTAAAAACTGGCTGATGACACGGTCGGTTACTGCCGACGAGCCGAAGGCTCCCCTTTTGGGAGTCAGGCTGTCGATTTCATCAAAAAAAACAACACAGGGAGAGGCCTGTCTTGCTTTTTTAAAAATCTGCCGGATACCTTTTTCACTGTCCCCCACCCATCTGGATAACAGTTCCGGTCCTTTGATGGAAATGAAATTTACACCGGATTCAGTTGCCACAGCCTTTGCAAGAAGAGTTTTACCGGTGCCGGGCTCTCCATGAAACAAAATTCCCCGGGCCGGACGGGTGTTGGCAAAATCAAAAAGAGAAGCATATTTCAAGGGCCACTCAACCGTCTCTTTTAAAAGATTTTTAACATCCTCAAGTCCTCCCACATCAATCCATTTCACATTGGGTACTTCAGAGAAGACCTCTCTGATGGCCGAGGGTTCAATCTCCTTCATGGCTTCCAAAAAATCATCCATGGTCACCTTAAGATCCAGCAGGCTGTCAATGGGGATCTCTTCCTGCCCGAAATCAAAGGTTGGGAAAAACCGTCTAAGGCTGACCATGGCGGCCTCCCTGCAGAGTGCTTCGATATCAGCCCCCACATAACCATGGGTAATCTCCGAAAGTTTGACCAGGTCAACATCCTCGGAAAGCGGCATGCCATGGGTATGAATATTTAATATCTTGTATCGCCCGTTCTTATCCGGGATACTGATTTCTATCTCCCTGTCAAATCGGCCGGGTCGTCGAAGGGCCGGATCAATAACATTGGGGATATTTGTGGCACCGATGACGATCACCTGTCCTCTTGAAGAAAGGCCGTCCATTAAGGCCAGAAGCTGGGCAACCACCCGTTTTTCAACCTGTTTTTCGCCGCCCATGTCTTCACGCTTGGGTGCGATGGCATCGATCTCGTCAAAAAATATAATGGCAGGCGCTGCGGCCGAAGCTTTTTCAAAGATTTTTCTTAAATTCGCCTCACTCTCTCCATAGAACTTGGCCATAATGTCAGGCCCGGTTAAATGCTGGAAATTTGCATCGGTCTCGTTTGCCACCGCCCTTGCAATCAATGTCTTGCCACATCCTGGCGGTCCGTGTAGAAGCACTCCCTTGGGTGGGTCGATCCCCAGCTTTTCAAACACCTGGGGATATTTTAAGGGCAATTCGATCATCTCCCGGATACGATGGATTTCCTTGGCAAGCCCCCCGATATCTTCATACGACACTCTGGATGACTTGAACTCGGATTTTTCTTCTTTTATTTCAATGATCGTGTCAGGTTTGATAATCACAATCCCATCCGGTTTTGTTGCCGTGACTTTAAAATCCCGGGTTTTTGCTCCAAATAATTTTGCCCTGACAATATCACCGTTAACCAGGGGAATACCTTCCAGAAGGGTACCAATATACTTACTGTCAAAGGACCGAACCTGGGTAAGAGGGGTGACGGATATTTTTCCGGCAGGGTTGCAGACGGCTTTTTGAATGATCACTTTTTCATCCAGCCCGATTTGCGCATTGTCCCTTGTAATACCATCCAGACGGACCAGATCCTTTTCCCGGTCCTCAATATATGCGGGCATGACCTTGGCCGCAGTCACTCTTTTGCCCTTGACCTGCACAACATCTCCCACCTCTATATCGATTTTTTTAAAATCCTTGGGATCAAGGCGGATGATCCCTCTGCCTGTATCCTTTGAATTGGCCTCAATTACCTTTAACGTAATAGATGTTATATCCATTCCAAGTTACCTGTCCCCGTGAGAATAAAAAATATTTAAGAGCCGATCCCTTAGTCTGTCTTGATCGTTATAACCAGAACCCCGTTTTTATAGGACCATTCCATATTTTTTTGATTGACTGGTTTTGATAAAAGCACCTCTTTCTGATATTTTCTCAAATTTGTAGAAGCACTGATAATGATAATATCATCTTTGGCCTCCACCACAATATCCTCCTGGTCAATGCCCGGCATTTCTGCAATGATCTGGGTGGTCCCTTTTTCTTCAAAAAGGTCGATGATGGGTTCCCTTACTTCTTCAACAACCGGGCCATCCGGTGTTTTCTTAATATTGCCGAAAGATTGAACAAAGGGCCTGCCATCTTTTAAGGTGCGGACATTTATTCCATAAACGCCTTTAATATCCTTTAGCCCTTTGATACTATCAAGATTGCCAAAATTTATTTCACCAGCTTTTTTAAACTCCTGGCTTTTTTCAGCAAACGCAGCAGCTGTTTCAATAAGATTGCCCAGGCCTTTTAAAAGCCCTGAAAAACCGAACTCGCCGGTTGTCTCATCTTTGGTTTTTTTCTTTGTCATGAAGGTCTCCTTTACGTGGCTTCAATTTTATGTGACTTCAATGTTAACGAAATTAAAGGGAGGGATCGGGCCCACATATTTGAATAATAATCGATTTTCATATTCTGCAGCCAGATCGTTAACCGTATTATCAAATTCTTTTTCATGGGTTCTGTCGATCAGGCAGGCAAGGTTCAACAGCATGGCATCGCCGATGATTTTGTTTTCCTTTATATCCACTGAAATGCGTTTAAATTTTCGTGTAATCATCTGCCCTTCATCCTCTTTTTTTTCAGCCAGGGCCTTTTGAACCTGTTTCCCCGCCTCGATCTTACTTTTTGCATCAATCATAATATTTGCATCAGGGCCTGCCATATTTGATTTAATTTTTTTGATCAGTTTGTTGGAACAAGATATTTCGCCGAATATGGCATCCATATCCTTCCAGATCACCTTTAATCCCATCTCAATCTTATTGTCCATCTCCCTGAAAAGTCTTTTAAATTCAGGATAGCGCCTTCTAAGAAGGCTTCTTATCTCTTCTAAATTTGAAGCAATGGTACAAAATCGAACCGGCAATACTGTGTAATCTTTCATTACCTGCTCAATGACCATTTCATGGGCAGTAAGATTTTCCCTGTTGATGACATACTTGGACATAGGGGTGTTGCTTATCACAGCAGAGATACCATCATAATTAAGGGTTGAAACCAGATCCTTTCTGTTCCCGATCCCGATGGTGCCAAAGTTGCGGTCATATTTTTCTTCAATAATGCAGTATATGTATTTGCCTATCTGAGACATGGGTCACCTTTTTTAAGTCTTAAAATTTACAAGCCACATCACTTGCCTGAATGGGTTTTATCAGTATTCTAGTTGCATTCTGTTGATGGTATCGGGTTCATTTATTGTATCTATTTCCTTGACGGACTTGATGCTTGTCAAGGGGGACATTGAGCCGATATCTCCTTTGACATCCTTACCCATTTCAGCAATGGCCTTGTCAAGGGATGCAAGCTCTTTATCGATCAAATTAATTCTCCGGGTCAGGTTTGCCTTTTCCTGTCTTAGCCGGGAACGGTGCTTGTCCATTATAAAAATTCCCAGATAACTGGATTTTACAGGACGGGATTTTGCGGTAAGGCTGCGCTTTATTGCGGAATTCCTTTTTAAGCAGCCTCTTTTGATGCTTCTGTTAACGGGGGGGGGATTAGCCATTGGAGTCTCCTTTATAAATGTCATTGCAATACTGATCAATCAATTTTAAAAGGACCTGCATCACCCTTTCCTTGTTTGATTTGCTGCCGATGCGACTGGTTTCCGAAGAAAGGATGTCAAAGCAGATCTGGCAAAAGACTTTGTCATCCTTATGAACTTTTGCATTGAACACCTGAACGGATTTGGCAATCATAAGGCATCCCCGGACAGTGGGAGAAAATTCAAAAACATCAGAATCTCTTAACCCCCTGACAATATTTACTATCTTTTTTGAATCTTTATAGGATAGCCCTGATTTACCCTGGACAATTTTTATTTCTGTCTCCTCGTCAAAATATTCAAGATCAATGGTAACCATACGGTCTCTTAATGCATCCTGACTTCGGTGGACCCCTGCGTATTCTTCAGGGTTGCTGGTGAAAAGGGCCGTGAAATCAGGGTGAACCTTCATATAATTGGAATTTCCATGACTTGTGGTTGGAATATCCAGCATTTTCTCCTGGAGGACAGACAAAAGCACATTGTTCGCCTCGGGTCTTGAGCGAGTGTATTCATCATAAAGGAGGGTAAATCCGAATTTACATGCCATGGTCAACCGGTTATCCACCCATAGTTTACTCATGTTCTCTTCTGTCTTAAGAACGGTATGAATAAAATTGTCCCTGATTTTGCGGATGTTGTACCCCTGTTCGCTCCCTACCAGATCAGAGGTTGAAAACTCTTCATCTCCATGGATAAGGATAAGGGGACGTCCTATCCTGGCCGCGATATGAATGGCAATCGTCGTCTTTCCCGTGCCTGAAATCCCTCGCAGGTGTACGGGATAACCCGCCTTGATATAACCCAGAGCCCTGTCGGTAACATTTTTTACATATTCAGTTTCCACAAAATCAGGCTGAGAGACAGGTTCTAAAACAGTGTTTGCAATTGCTGTTGACATTGTGACTCCTTTTTGTTTTATTTGATTAAAAAAGGTATCCTTTTTGTAAGTCTTTATTTTCTTAAGGGTTCCCTTAGGGTTGTGCAAGGGCCGGGATATAAATTCCCGGCCCTGATTATCTTATTGAGCAAAATAAAAGGAGTCTTCCTTTTTTATCAGGTTGCTGTCCATAAGATCCCGCATAACAGGGATAAGCGTTCGCCATTGTTCAATATCAAGCAATTCGGCCAACTGGGTCATTTTAAGACCCTCGGAATAGCCAGACAGGGTGGACATCACCTTTTCTTTTATTGGCCCTGGATTATAATAGCTGTCTTCTGTTTCACCCTCCCCGTCGGACAACGTTTGTCCTTCAGGCTCTTCACTTGTGTCGTCTTCTTTATCAGGTTCAGGTTCAATATCTTTTTGAATTATTTTTGCTTCATTCAAGCCGGCACTGGTAATGACTTTTTCCCATGCAGATGACATGGCAGACAGCTCCGCCTTTACAGACCTTAGAAAATCATTCACATTTGATTTTCGGCCTCTTTCATTTGTCTTGATACCTGAAACAAAGGTTTTCAGAAATGATGAAAGCTCATCTCCCATTTTTTTCTGACTGTTACGGATCTGCTTTAGACTGGTTTGAATATCTTCCTGCATCCTGCCAACCTCGTCCTTCATGGTTTTGATTCCAACAAGACGCTGTGTTTTATCTTCCCTGGCATCTGCTTTACGGTCTTTTGCACAACCCTTCATATCCGACATGAAACCTTCCAGCTTTGATTTGAGTTCATTTTTTGATTCTTTGATCAAACTTATGCGCTTATTATGGTCTATTCCCGTTTCTTTCCGGCGCGTTTTCTCCATTGCACCAAGACTGGCTCTATCTTTGTCCAATTGCCGGTGCAAGGACTGGGTCATATCCTCCCTGTCCTTGCCAATTGATTTTAGAAAACTCACAGACTCATGCCGTAACCCTGCCGTCTCCTGTTTGATCCGGCCAAAATTCTCCTTCAGGTTATTTATCAGTACCCCTCGGTCATTTCTCGCAGTTCCAATTTCCTCTACCAACCTTTCCAAATCTTTAGATGCTGACATTTTTCTTCTCCTTGTAACCTTGAAAAGACATGCTTAAAGCAAGGCTTGGTCAGCCAGTGGAGGGAGATAAGCCTCCATAGCGTCAAAGGATATCTTTTATTGTTTTTAAATGCGAATCTGATACTTAGTTCAGATTAGCGATAAATTATTATGGACTGTTGATGGCTGCGATTTTTTGCCATTGGTCATTAACCCTGTTTCTGACAAGATCGAAATCATCCAATAAGTCAAACAGCTCCCGGTTATATTCGCTCTGTTGTGTTCGGACAGCTTTGAGCATAGCCTTGTAATCCTTAATCCTTATATCTTCACCTTTTTCCAACAACCTTTTTAACCCTGTTTTTAATTCTTCCTGTTCAACCTGAATTTGTTTTAATATCCTGACGATACCATGCTCCCGATTTTTCTGCCGTATCAGCATATCTTCGAGCAAGGCTTCAATATCCTCAATCGGATCATGGCTTTTGAAGGCAACAAGGTCTCTTAAAGACAATACCATCTCCTGTTCCTCTTCCTGGAAATTAGACAGGCTCAGGGTGGCTTCATTTTCAATTTTCCTGTGATGCTCAAGGATATCTTGGATCATGGAATCAAAATCTTTTCGCCGAAGGCTTTGAGAATTCGTCAGGTTAATTCTCAGACGATTCATCATATCGTCAAGCTCTATCTGGAAAGAATGAAGGAAATTATTGGCCTGGGTCATTAAGGAACAAACCGTGTCTACCCGTGTTTCATAGGAATCAACAATACCTTCGGCCAAAGCTCTCAATTGCTGTGTACCATCTAATTTTAGAATGTTCATTAATTCACCTTTTGGTTAAAAAAAAACCTCAAACATATCGGACAACAACTATTTTTAAAATCAAGGGAGTTTTGTCAGATATGTTTGGGGTTTTATAAATACCCCGGAGATTCCAGATATGCTCAAGATGACACTGATATATTAAAGGGGTGCAACACCTTTAACTACCCTAAGGATACCTGCCAATCTCCCTTTATGAGTTAGGCTTCGGCTTGGGCTGTGAGACCAACTGCTTCGGCATATTTCAGATAGGTTTCCACACCGGCCAGAACCACTCTGGCTTCAATGGCCAGAAGTTCGATACCAACGAGAGATACCCTTGCCCAGGCATCAATAACAACGCCTTTGTCAAGGATACGGTCAATAACTTCAACTAAACTTGATGATGCATTTGTTTTTTCAACAGCCATGGTAAATCTCCTTTTAAAAAAAAATTAATGGTGATGGGTTTTATCTGTTGTATTCTGGCATAACCAATTGCCCACCTCCTTTTCTTGGTATGCAGTGGATCATTCGGATTTGTCTTTTAATCCGAATTTTTCCCGGTTAAATTTCAAAACGTATCGGTTCATGAACAAAATGATAATATCAACTAAGGTGTCGTAATTAAAAGTATGAGAGAAAACATTTATCGTGATTTTATAATAGATCGTTTAATCCTTCATTGATATAGGGTGAACACCTGAAAGATTTTTTTTAAACACCCGGTATTCATTTTTTAAAACCCTGGTTTTTGTTAAAAAAACCCCTGATTGTCGTTTGAACCCCATACGGAAGCTGGATATGAGAGAAGCAGATAGGTAATAAGATTTTGGGATCGGTTTTTTATGAATTTAGGCCATTGATGGGGTATGGGACAGGTTTTTTATTCTTTTATGATCAATCCTTTTTGGAGAGCATATTGCACAAGTCCTGCCGTTTTCTGGATGTTGAGTCTTTTTTTTATCTGTGTCCTGTGGGTTTCAATGGTTTTTATACTCACCGATAAAATATTGGCCGTTTCCCGGTTTGTATAGCCTTCTGCCAGCAGTTGCAAAACTTCTGTCTGCCGGCTGGTAAGTTCTGTTTCCCTGTCGATTTTTTCATTCTCTGATATTGTGCCGGTCTGACGCAGATATTCCTTAATAAGGGTTTTTGAAACAGAAGCGCTTAGATAGGATCTTCCTTTATGGACCTCGTGAATGGCAGTGACCAGATCCGAAGGGGCTGCTTTTTTGACAAGATACCCTGAAGCCCCGGATCTGAGCGCCTGCAGGACATACTCTTCACTTGAGTGCATTGTCAGAATAATAATTTCTATTTTAGGATAATTTTTTTTAAGCTGCCGGGAAGCCTCTATCCCGTTAAGAATGGGCATTCCAATATCCATAACCACAACATCCGGCCCTATTTCCCCAGATTTTGTGATGGCCTCCCGGCCATTTTCTGCTTCAGCCACAACTTCAATGTCAGGTTCCTTCTCCAGAAGAGAACGAATCCCCTTGCGAACGATGGTATGGTCTTCTGCAATTAATACTCTAATCATATCCATGATAATTTTAATTTCCCGGACATTTTGAAAAAATAATCGTGTTCTCTTAAGGGTAAGAACAAGTTAAAGAAGATAAATTACCTTAAAGTATTCATTATAAAAACTCAATAGTTTTTATAAAACATTTATTGACTTTAACCCTATTTCTATATACTCAAAGGGAAATAAATCCTATAGTTTAATCATAAAAAAATAATCACATATTAAGGAAATGGAATCTGAACCAGGATACCCATCATTTGCCTTATTAATAATTTTTAAATATTATCGGGTTGGAGAAAACCTGCTATGAAACAGTTATTAAAGACCATAAAAACCAAAACTCTGTTTTTTTTGTTTAATGGCTTTTTTATTATTGTACTGCTGATAATCATCGGCTTTGCTACATCATATAATATAAAACAGCATGCTTTGGATGAAGCAAAAATTAAAGCAGGTATGATAGCTGACCAGTATTTTGCCATCCACACATATTTTTCCCAAAAACTTAAACCCGCAATATCGAAAATGATCCAGCCGTATCGTTCAAAAGAATATTTTGACCCTTTATGGATGTCATCCTCATATGTTGTAAGACAGATTAATAAAACCATCCTTTCCATAGGAGAAAACACCTATTCTATCAAAGACGCAGCCATCAATGCTCGAGCAACTGATAATGAGGCAGATCATTATGAAAGGCAATTTATTTTACAACTAAACACTGATCCGGGCCTGATGGTAAAAAGTTCTGTTCAGCAGATAGATAATATGCCCTATTATGTATTCTTGAGAAGAGGCGAATTAATAGAGGAATCCTGTCTTCACTGTCATGGTTCTCCTGCTCAGGCACCAAAACAATTGGTTGATATTTATGGAGACCATGCAGGTTTTAAACGAAACATAGGAGACTATCCCCACGCCATCGTAATAAAAATTCCTTTGCCCAAGGCATATTTAACTGCAAACCGTTTTGCTTTAAAACTGTCGTTAATTTGTTGTGCTATTATTTTAGTATTTTTTTATGTTCAGTATCTGCTGGCCAATTATCTATTGTTTGAACCGATTTCCAAAGTACACAGTACAATGCAAAAGTTTTTCAATAAACCTGACAAGCTGAAGCAAATAAAGCCATTACCCTCTGGCATAGAATTAAACCAGTTGGCAAAAGTCTTTAATTCAATATCAAAAAAACTTTATCAAAATAAAAAAGAGAATGAAGTAAAATATGGAAACCTCTTTAATTCGTTAAAAAACTCCGTTCTGGTTTTTGATGCCCAAACAAGACTGTTCGTTAGCAGCAATCAAGCTGCATCAAATTTGTATGGGTATACAAAAGATGAATTTTTACAATTACACCACAATGATATTACAGCCGAACATGCAATTTCTGAAGACTCCATCACAAAGGTGATTGAAGGTGAAAAAATCGAAATTCCCGTTCGCCATCATAAAAAAAAGGATGGAACCATTTTCCCTGTGGAAATCACACCCGGGCAGTTCAAAACCGATAACAGGATAATGTTATTCGGCATAATAAAGGATATCACCGAATCGTTAGAAAATAAAAAAAACAGGCAGAAAGATGAAGATCGACTTCGTTTTATGGCACACCGGTTAATAGAGATCAGGGAGGAAGAATGCAAGAGGATTTCCCTTGAGCTGCATGATGCCATGGGGCAATCGTTAACCGCATTAGGCTTCAACCTGAATCTTTTTCAAAATGATATCTCGGACTCTTGCCAGGACTTATTAACTGACAGTATTTCAATTATTGACAATTTAGCAGATCAGGTTCAAGACCTTTCTCTCGATCTGAGACCGAGTATGCTTGATGACCTTGGCCTTGTTCCAACATTGCGTTGGTATTTAAATAGATACACTAAGAGAACAAGGATCAAAACAAAACTTGCGGCTGTTGGACTTGAGGAATATAAAAACGAAAATCTGGAGATAACCATCTTCAGGATTGTGCAAGAGTCATTAAATAATGTTCTAAAACATGCAAAGGCAAAAAACATTGAGCTCTTCCTTAAACTTGAAAACACTCGATTCACAGGTTGTATTCAGGATGATGGTAAAGGTTTTGATATAAACGAAATTTACCAGACAATTAAGGGAAAGCGTATAGGTCTTCTCAGCATGAAAGAAAGAATTTCTTTATTGGATGGAACCTTTGAGATTCAATCTGCTAAAGGACAGGGAACCCGGATAAGCTTTGAAATACCGTTGGACCGCTTTGGGGACCATTTCATTAGGGGCTAATGGATTGTAACCTTTTCCATTTGATAGAGTGAAATAGTCGGTTCTTTTCCAGTTTTAAGCATTCCCAGGAACCAATCACAGAACTTATCTCTTAATTCACTATTCAATGTTTTTGTTCGAACTTACAAGTGAGCACCTTTTGTGGTCCAGCATATACAGTTACTTGCATGTATATTAACACTTACATTGATCAACAATTCAAACTGTATCATTGATATTTTCAATAAATAATTTTTCAACTGTGACCCAGGTGAGCCCCATAACGTGAACCGCTCAGTTCACAATTTTTCAAGTATTGGGCGACTATTTCTTTCACCAGTCCGGGCTTTTTAAATTATTACCAGGATACAACATCTGGTATTTTAAATTTCATTGTTTGTCAGCCATGAATTATACTATATGGGAAAGGGCATCATCAAATTAATTAAAATCCCATTATTGTATATTGGAGACACACTTGAATATAGGGATCTCAGCCCATCAATTTTGTTACAACATCAAATACACGACTATTTTTTAATTTCAACGCCTGTCCCTGCTCACTTAAAATATTATAAGTGACTTGTAAAAATTTTTAAAGATCAGTCTTTTCCAAAACAAAATTCCCTTTTCAAATTATATACAAACCGGTTATGATTACCAGTATGGGCGGCGATATATAAATCTCAATTATGAACTTTGAAAACAAATTCGATATGACAGATCATCCTTTCTGTAGCTAACCGCTTAAATGTCGAATATTAATTTTTCACTGGGACATAAATTTCAATAATTGAATTTTGATTATTCCAGTTAAATTTTGGATCATACCTTTCGTAATGGATGAGCGATCTATTAAAATCTATATCAAGTGGAGAATGTGGAATGATTTGTTTGTAAATTTGATTAATCGTTTTACTTAGTGAATATAAAGGACCAGTATGGTTGACTTTTGCAAAATTTCCAGCAGAAATATTTGAATGTTTAAATTGTGAAATACGATCCTCTGAAGGGAATGCACATTGATAAAAATATTGATTGTTTATTTTTATGGTTATTCCAAATTTTTCCCATTCCGAATCAAATTTAATTTCGTTTAATCTGAGGAGTGAGTTGAATTTTTTCCAATGGTCGGAAATAATAGAAGAATTCTTTTGATGAGAAGTTGTTAACTGCGTTTCAAAATAACACACACTAATTTTTGGGATATATTTTATTTCATATTTCATTATTATTGATAGCAAATAGGTTTATCTGCTCAAAACCGCGACACCCAGTTTCTTCAGCATGTTTTCTCGACTTCGGATAATTTAGACAATGTTCGGGTTTTACATCTTGAATACGACAAATATATTTATCCAGATTTGGTAATTTTAGTAACCATGGACACCGATCCACATCATCTCCAGTTTTTGGATTTATCCAAATATCATGAATATCATGACCATCACCAAGGGGTATTGAATCAACCCATTCAAGGATATCATATCGTCCTTTTATTTCCCACAATGCAATTTCTTCATCACTGACACTTGTTTGAAAAGCATCGCTGAGGTTGATACAGCAGTTGCCACATTGCTTGCATATGAAAGTTTTAGGTGGCATGGTTATCCTTTATTTGTGAATCAGATGCCTATACTTCACTTCAAACCTTTTGCACTGCACTTTATCAAAGTCGGGAATGGATTCAACAGTTTTTTTATTTGCTTGTAAGAGCAACCCTCATCTCTGAAAATTCTTGCTCATTTATTTCTCCAGCAGCATATCTTTTCTTCAAAATATCTAAAGCGCTTTCACTTTTTGAAAATTGATTCCCGGAAATTAATCGTCGTATGATCGAAATAACCCCATAGATGATCAAACCCCAGAATAATAACGGGAATATCCATCCAAACAAACCGTGTCCAAAACCAAAGAATGATGCTCCATTACAAAATCCATCACCCCAATTTCCTGAATGCCACATATTTATCTCCTGTAATAATTTCTGTCATAACTTTTATGATGATCATACCCATGGTGATCCCTGTCATAAGAACCTTTATATGAATTATAATGATGATAGCCACCATTGAATCCTCTTGCGTGAAAACAACCTGATATTGTCAGAAGAAGAATCAAGGTTAAAAATAATAGACTGAAACGCTTGGAATTTGACATAAATCCTCCTTGTGTTATTTGTGCTTCTTAGTATTTATATTGCAACATAGATGCCGAGATTTAAAATTAATACTTAATATTTCTAACCATCTAATATTAATGTCATTGTTTTGTTTAAACAGTATTATTTAAAGATATAAGCGGATATGGTTGTGGATATTTATTACACAGTTGGGAAATTGGTTGGGTATTAAGTATACGGTTTGCATGATTAAAGGCAAAAAATTTAAAAGATCCTCTATCCTACAACAGCAGATCAACAGTTCAAAAATAAGAATTCTGAATTTTTAAACCATATTCCTTAAAAAAAACTGCATTTATTTTCAAAACTAAGGGTTTACCCTGATTGAATTGAAGTTTCATCCTTGATATAATCACCAAAAAATAATTCCTATCCAAAATTATTAATAAAGGTTGAGATGAACATGGAAAAACAATTGGAAAAAGTTCCATTTACAGAGATCAACAGAGCAATCACCGATGGAATAGTTAATGATTTAAATAATTATTTAGCAGCAATAAAAGGGAGGACTTATTTGATGAAACACAGTGTCCATGAGTCTAATCCTATTCAGAAACATTTAGATGAGATAATATATTGCATTAATGAAAGCATTGAAACTGCTGATATTTTATCGAGTTTTTCTCAGGTTGATGAAGATTTTGATCTGATTGAATAATTCTTTTTTTAATTAATTATTGATAAGATTTTCTATCATTTCAATAATCCTTGAAAATCCCACCTCCAGGTGCAATATACCTATAACAAACTCAGTTCCACATTCGTCATAATCTGAAACAGGAGACACCTCATGTATTTATCTGAAGAACAACGTGCCGAGATCCGGAAATGTATTGAAAATCAGCGATCTTGTACAGAGCTCAATTCAGGAAAAAATAAAAAATTCCACGATACAGTTCGGGGGCGGAAAGCTTCTCAGATTTTATTTGACGCCAGGGATGGGAAAGAAGTGTTTACACCGTTTTAGCTTTGATGGGATGAATTGTCATGACATATAATTTTGATCCGGATAAATGGTATGACAATGAATTAGTTTTAATTCAATTAAAACTAAAAACTGGTGAAATGAATCAGAATGAATATGATGAAGCGGTTGAGATTCTGGATAAAAAACTTGAAGAAATGTGGAAACGTCTGGATGGAAGTTATCAGATAAACAACGGGAATTGATAATGGGACCAATATCAAAAAAAGTAATTGCAGGATTTAAAAAAGCTAAGAATCAAAAAATTATAGACTTTAAAGAGCTTAAAGAAGCAAAAACATATGCACAAGGTCTGGATAAAACAGTTATCTCAGAAGATCAGCTATCAAAGTATGATCCTCTCCATGCAGTTTATATCTATGCACAAAATAAGGTTTCAGTCCTTGTCGAACAATTATCCAATTTGCCTGCTTTATCAAAACTAACAGATAATCTTGAACAGGCAGATGATATTTATTTGCCATCATCTCCCCCAAGGAGTCCACTTACACAGTCTTATTTTACATGCTGGGGATTCTTCGATCTATGTGTCGGAATTAAAAAAGAATCATTTGGAACAGTCATAATTGATCTTTTGAAAAATATAAAAGCAGACCAGGGATTAATCAAGATTATTGAATATATGCAAAACTCCAGGATGGGCATTTTTATCCACAGGGGTAACATTGATCGATATGTGATTTTAGAAGAATTGATCACAGGTGAGGAAGTAAAAGTTTTTGTTCCCGCAGGTTATCAAGGGAAAGAAAATGAGATCTGGTATGTTCGCTTGATGCCGGCACCATTTCCAGAATTAAATTATGGGTACTCTGTTGCTTTCACAACTCCATATATTCTTATAGACTTAGATGGTGATATAGGGTCTTCGGCAAAACGGGATGATTGGGAAGCTTTCTTTGCTCGGAATTTAAAAGCAGTGAGGGAAAAAGACAAAATCAAAACTTATGATTCTTTTATGAAATATGGGAAAAACAAACATTTTTGGAATGAATATATTTTCGAAGGTTATGTGAATTATGAAGCTGATATGATCATGCTTGCAGGAATTCCGGATATTCCATTGAGCATGCCCCATTCAGAAGCAAGTCAAAGAGAACGGGGGGAGATATAAAAATGAAAACAATTAACAGAACAGCAATCACAATCATTCCCAAACAGCCATACATTAACTGGGCGGATAGCTTTAATGATGTAAAGGTATATTATAAAGAGGCTGTAACAACAATCCTGATTCCTGATAAATATGGCGAATTCGATTATGAAAAGTATTTGAAAAAGATTTTCAAACAAATATTTGAAGAACAGCTTGAATCCTGGATGGCTGATCCGGATGTTTGGCCAAAGAAGAGAGATTATAAAGCTTTCAAAAGATGGTTCGATGTTCTTTGCTCTGATATGACCTGGGACTATGGAGATGGAGATATTGAGCATGATGAATATTGAAAAGAAGGATTGATATGTTTGATTTGAGTTTGCCAGATTTCGAAATAATTGTCTGGATCAAGAATAATGATTTTGGAAAAAAATTTGAGAAAGAAATATTGGTAACAATAAAAGACCTTGAGATCGATGATTATTCTGAAACTAAAGATACAATAGTATATCAGTGGATAGTGCCTTCTTGGATACAAACAATGGTTATCGGCGGACAATTAAAAGATTTTATTGGTAATCCTAATTTAATTTTCTTAAAGCTCAAAGCTAATAATGATTCAAACATTCAGGATGTAACCCTAAAAGATGACAGGAAATATAAAAAATTATGACAAAGCGGAAAATTAAACCTGAAAGAGATCTTGAAAAAGCATACTCCACAAAGGACTTCGTGGCCAAATTAAGGAGACTTGCTGATTCTATTGAACAGAATGAGAGGTTCAGGATACAAATTGCTGGTGAAAGAATTACAGTGCCACCAAATGCTGTTTTCAATATTGAGCATGAAAGAGAGGGAAATAATGAGGAGATTGAGTTTCAGATGAAATGGATAGTGCCTGAGAAGTAACGTATGAAATACAAAGAAAAATATTTTCATTGCGGTGATTTCCTGCAAAACAGTTTAAAGTCCCAAATTGATGAAATTTATCAAGGCATTTCCAAAATAGAATGGAAACCTGATTTTGGTTTTGACTCAAATAATGGTAAGGCACTACAACATCAAAGAGCTTATAATAAAGCATTTGAACAAGAATTCTTAAAATTTGGTTGGGAACAGCAACCCCTTCTTTTGCAGAATCCTCGTTTGATTGGTGATTTCAGAAAAGATCTTGTTTTTGTTGAAATTCAATTTGGGAACAGCGCCACACTATATCGGGATTATTACAAATTCCAATACGGTCATGCGAATGGTTTGTTATCTCTGGCGGTTCTAATTGTTCCAACAAATCCTGCAGAATTTTTCCCGACACGACCATCCAGTGTTGTTAATATGGCTGAATTTGAATTAGCTGATCGATATCTGACAATATTGCCACTACGAGTCCCTGTTCTATTGATTGGGTTGTTACCGGAGAATCAAATGGAATCTTAATATGATAGAAAAATTCAAAAAACTAAATCAATCTGTCTATAAGGGAAAAAGAGCACCACATAAGCCCTTGTTGATTCTGTTGGCATTGGCAAGGTTTCAGCAAACAAAAAAACAATATATTCCATATGAGACTGTTGATAGTGAATTACGGGAATTATTGATTGATTTTGGACCTCTACGAAAAAGATATCAGCCAGATCTCCCATTTTTTCATTTGCAACATGATAACTTGTGGGAAATAAAAGGTCACACCCCAGAAGACGCTGAGTATCTTAAGAGTCTCTCCAAACCAGAGAGAAAATATTTCCTTGAAAACAACATTATGGGCGGTTTTCCGGATGATATATATACAGATCTTATAAATAATCAAAATGAAATCAGTGGGACAGCTGAATACCTTCTAAATACACATTTTCCTGAATCTTATCATGAAGATATTTTATCAGCAATTGGTCTTACTTTAGATAAAAAGGAAAGTAGAAAAAGAAATCCAAAATTTAGAACAGATACTTTGGTGGCATATGAATATAAATGTGCAATATGCGGATTTTCATCTTTGTTGAATAGAAAGTATGTTGGATTGGATGCTGCACATATTAAATGGTTTCAAGCTGGAGGTCCGGATAATATCAACAATGGGATACTTCTTTGTGTTCTCCATCACAAACTTTTCGATATGGGATTGATAACAATTGATGATTCTTTTGATTTGAGAGTTTCAGAAAACGCACATGGAACTGATTTTTTTGATAGCATGGTGCTAAAATTCAATGGTCAGAAATTAAGAAACCCTATCCGGAAAAGCTATTATCCTAAAAATGAATATTTAGATTGGCACATTTCTGAAGTGTTTCATGGTCCGATGAGGGAAAAGTAAAAATGGACCTGACTCCTGCATTTTTTCTATCAATAATGATTGAATATTGGTATTTTTTCTTATTAGTGATTATACTCGCCTTTCTTAAAACACCCTTATTTAAAGGTTTCATTGGAGAAGTGATAATCAATTTAGCTTCGAGTGTATTCCTGGATAAAAACAAATACCACCTAATCAAAAATGTGACATTGCCCTCAAAAGAGGGGACAACGCAAATTGATCATATCATTGTTTCTCAGTATGGTGTTTTTGTTGTTGAAACCAAGAATATGAAGGGTTGGATTTTTGGAAGTGAACACCAGAAAATTTGGACCCAGCAAATATATAAACATAAAACAAAGTTCCAAAATCCATTACATCAGAATTACAAACACGTCAAAACGCTTGAAAATATATTGAATCTCGGACCAGATAAAATAATTTCTGCCATTGTTTTTGTCGGTGATGCTACTTTTAAAACTTCGATGCCAGCAAATGTCAATTACCCCAGGGGATATATTAATTTTATCAAATCAAAAAATGAAATTTTACTATCCGATGATGAAGTTAAACAAGCAATCAAGGTAATTGATTCTGGAAGATTTGAGCGCTCTTTTAAGACGAATCGTGAGCATGTAAAACATGTTAAGGATATTGTCCAGAAAAAGCAGAATGAGAAAGCTTGCCCGAAATGTGGAAGTGCAATAATTTTACGAACTGTTAATAAAGGCGTTAATGCTGGTAATCAATTTTGGGGATGCTCTCAGTTTCCTAAATGTCGAGGAACACTGGAATATTCAAAAACCGGAATAGAGCTTTAAATATTCTTAATTTAGCGGTTTAAGGGGTTTGGGCTATAGAAGTGCTCAGTAAATTTGATATTAGGTTGAAGGCAAGAAAAACCCGGGATAACAGGCTTAACCCGGGTTATAATATTTGAAATCCTACGGCTTTATTTAAGAATGCTTACACGCCTGTTCTCTTTTTTTACTGGCTTCCTTGGATTTCACATGGCATTTATCGCGGTCTTCTTCGCTTTTGGAATTTGCATCGCATTCAGACAAATCGTTTTGCAGGTGTCCTCTTTCAATGACACTGCAATGATGGTCATCTTGTTTTTTATTTTCTTGTTTCATATCAATATCCTCTTTTATATGGACTTTAAGGTTTTCGATGAGCAGGCAGGGATGGTCAATGATTACAGATATCTTTAGCCTTGTCCTATACATTAACCCTGATACAGACGATGTCAATACATAGGACACCCATATTTTATGGTATAAAAGCTCGCACAGCTTGACAGTTTTTAGCAAAACTCAGAAGGTCAATTATGATTTTGTTACGTCACGTTGGAGATAATCGTTCTTGGTGCTGAAACACAAATTATAGGGTAATCTACATACTAAACGTTAATTTTGCTCAAACAGAAATAGGAAGCCTATAGCCAGTGTTCTCTTTGTGGAATTTTAAATATCCATCAAATTTTTATAAAGATTAGAAATGGTATCATTGATACTTTAAAGGGCAAATGAGATTTTCCATAGGATAATAATATTAGAGGACCACATCGATGTCCAAGCTAATGTATAGAATTTTTTAAACGCTCAAATTCGATCGCTAAATTTAGGGTAATCACCCCATCTCCGTTGTTACTAAAAATGGGGTGAGTGGTATCGATTTATATTATAACTTTTGTGGTTTACAAACATTTTCGGCTTTTGCTGCACTTCGCCCACAGCCTTCGCAGTAGTGGGTGGCTGGTTTGATAAGCGATATATAGGCCTTGGGATCTTTGACCTGTAGTTCATCTTCTACATGACCACATAATGTTTTTTGATTATCATCACTCATTGTTGTCTGCCTCCATTTTTGTATATATAATTGGATTGTATTTGCCGCTATTGTAAAGATATGAACTGGTTTTGATCTATACGGCATTACAAAACAATAAAATAAACACTGGGTTGCACAAGTCAAACAACCCATCATAGCAAATCATATTATTTTATCCTGGCGTCAAATTGGATCTTTTTTTGTTCATGGTTTCTCTGTTATGCGATGATATGGTTAAAGCTTGGTTTGAACACTGAGGGCCACAAGTTGCGGTAATGATTTTGAAACATTCTGAATTGTTTAATATTTACATTACCTGAAAAAGGATTACCTTTAATATACCATTCCCAATGTTTCTGTCTTAACAACTCCCGGAAATAGCAAGGAGGAGAAATGTATACCAAAGATCAATT
The DNA here is from genome assembly GCA_018821715.1 of Pseudomonadota bacterium. Taxonomy (GTDB): domain Bacteria; phylum Desulfobacterota; class Desulfobacteria; order Desulfobacterales; family Desulfobacteraceae; genus Desulfobacula. The sequence goes on from JAHJLN010000344.1 coordinate 40,371, forward strand.
ATGCGAAAAAATAAGATCCGTTCATCCCGATATCGGAGTGTGTGGAATAGATATAAATGTGGAATACAGCTCAAAAAAAAAGGTATGGGTTGTAGATCTAAAAAAAGATAATCATCGGTTAAAAACCTATCTTGAACCTGTAGATGCAAATACTTGTATGGATGGGAAACAATGTATAGGGCTTGGATTACAAATATCTCAACTTAAGGATAATATAAAAAACATGTAATATTTATAGAAACAAGTTTTTTAAAAATACAAGATTTTTCAGAGGTGTGATATGGCAATTTTAAATCAAAACAATACAAATATGACAGTGGACCTGGAAGGCTATCTTGAAGATTTCGAGTCCTGGACAGAAGAAACCGCATGTGAGTTGGCAGCCCGGGAGGGTGTGTCACAGGAGTGTCCCTTAGGCAATGATCGTATGGATATTTTAAGATTCATTCGAGATTACTACAAAAAATTCGAAGCATTCCCAATCGTGCGTGCTGTATGCAAAAATATTAAACAACCAAAGGATTGCCAGTATCAACAATTCCCTGATCCGCTCGTGGCATGGAAAATAGCTGGACTCCCAAAGCCGACACCGGAGGTATTTGCAAAAATCAAACACCATGCGTGAAGGTTGTAGAAATTTTAACAAAAAAGGAGGTTTTTTCTATTGCGCTTGAGCGGAGTAAGACAGTGCTACAGATAAGGCAGCACAATACTATGATCTTGAATTGAAAAATTTAAAGGAAACAGTTCTTAATCGTTTAAGAAGGTGAATATAGTTGAAGAGTTAAACCCCATATGCGAATGACAAAAAAGGCATCCGCATATGGGGTTGTTTATTGTTTTTAGCAAGAGCAGTCGCAATGAGCTCGTTTCATATTACAGACCGATTCGTGTTCACCTTTGTCAATGCATTTAAAATATTCCTGATGGCATTTTATCGAGCAAGCATTTTCTTTTTTTTCGGATTTTTTCTCCATGACAATCTCCCAGAAAAACTTATCTTTATTTCTTAATCAAAATTCATTAGCATTTTGATTGATTTTATCCAAGCCTGGCTTGAAGCCAATAATTTCACTGGCAACAAGGTATAAGTATAAAATAAGCATCAAATCCCTTTTTCCAATCTTAAATTCGTCAACCCATATGTTTTTAATCCAAACGTTAAAAAAGAATGAGATTTTTAGGCATACAGACCTTATTTCAGTCGATTCAATAAAACAAAAATACTTACATGATCATGGCTTCAATTTTTAACGTCCTCTTTTTCGGCTTTTTTGATATCACAAACAGAAATCAAGATTAGAAATTGTATTGTTGAAATTGAGAACGTCTCCTGACAATTTCAATTAGGATAATGATCCTTGACTTCAGGTGAGGTCTATTTTCTAATATAAAAAGATCATTTTTTTATTGCAATTTCATATAGTGAATAGTAAAATTTTAACGTCCGATGGGGGATAGGGCAATGCTGAGGAGCAACCCGAGCACCGGAGGATAACGAAGCATTTAGGCGGGGTGAAAACCCCGCCCTTTTTATAAGGGACTCAAGCTCAAACACAGTAAAATCAGACAATGATAAACTTCCGTAAGGGGCATCACAGCTAAAAAAGAAAGGACTATGGTGGAGGCTGATCCGTTTTGAGGGGCGACATGATTGCCTCATAATCTTGACCACCATAAAATATATTCAGAATTTGCACCGCTTGTTTATCTTCATCGACAAGAAATGCTGCGACTGTCTTTTTTTCAAGGGGATATATTCTTAATCCTTTCATTAAATCATTGCGTTTTTGACCTCTTATTGGTGCTATCTCCAGTTTTTGGCATTTGAATTTTAGCTTTTCAATATAAGACCATCCCCTTTCGGGAAAGCCGCTTTTTTCAGTGATATAGTTATATATATTTTCAAGATCTTTGATTGCATCCGGCATCAAAGAAACATCATATTTTTTCATGAGACGTTCTTTTTTATCCGTTTTTTGTGGAGCTCTTCAATGCTTTCAAATGCTGTGTCAAGTGGGACAGGGTTTCCATTTTGGGCCGAATGTTCCAAGCGTTCACGGATAGCAGAAAGTCTTGCTTGGTGTTCTTCTTCTCTTTTTTGCCATAGCCTAACGGCTTCCCTGATCAATTCACTTGTGGACCCGTAAGAGCCAGAGCCGACTTTTTCCTTTATTGTGGCCAGCATATCAGGGGGAAGGGTTATTGTAATTCTCTCGGCTTTTTCTTGTCGCATGGTTTGCCTCCATATAGCAGTATGACTTTATCATACTGCTATAGAAGAAAAATCTCAACCTATTTCATAATTTAGAAACATTAATTGGTTTTTGGGCGTATTTGCCTTGTCTTGTTTTTCAGATTGTCAAATAACCTATACCTTTTTTAACAACCACCCAAAAACCCAAGACCCGCATTCCTTCATGTAAAAAAAGGTCCGTAATTAATTTATTGACGCCATGTAAAGAGTGTTCTATAACCTTGTTTAACACTCACATTAAAAAAGGTGCTCAATGACAAACATCGGCTATATCAGAGTCAGTTCAATTTCACAAAATGATGCAAGGCAACTTGACGGTGTTCCCCTGGATAAAGTCTTCAAAGAAAAAATATCCGGAAAATCAATTAAAAGGCCAGGCCTTGAAAAATGCCTGGATTATATAAGAGAAGGCGACACCCTTCATATCCATTCCATGGATCGCCTGGCCAGAAATCTTAAAGACCTTCAAAATATAGTAGATGATTTAACCGGCCAGGGGGTTACCATTCAATTTCATAAAGAAAACCTTATCTTCAGCAACACAGCAAACGCCATGAATAAACTCATGCTGCAGATGATGGGAGCATTCGCTGAATTTGAAAGATCCTTAATTAAAGAAAGACAACTTGAAGGCATTGCAGCAGCCAAGAAAAAGGGGAAACATTTAGGCCGGCTCCCGTCTCTATCAGTGGATCAGAAAAAGGAAGCCATTTCTATGGTAGAAACCGGAACACCCAAAACTGAAGTAGCTAAACATTTTGGGATAAGTCGTCCAACATTATACAGTGTTCTAAAGCAAGAAAAAAAAGAATGCGTTCAAGAATAATTCTGAAAGCGTATAGACATAGGGCTCTTCTAAAGATTAACAGGGATAGTCTGGGGGTTAATCCCCACCCGAAAAAGGACCTTGACTGATAGGTAGTCCTCACCACAATATACCTCGATTTTATCTGTCAAATTTTCGATTCAGATAGGCCACGACAGCCATGACAAATAAAAAAAGAAACCAATACCATTTTGAAAGATGACTTTGGATATCGGCCGACTGTCCTATATATGGCCTATTGTCAAATATACAAATGGATAAGATTTTACAGCCAGGTAATACACTGATATCACACAAATATGAATAATATCCTGATACCAGCATCAAACCCTGAAGATTGGAAAAAATTCCTTGCTGACCCTGAAAAACAGTGGAAAAAGGGTTATTCAGCAAGGACTCTTGCTTATTGTTGGCATGCTGCTAATGGTATTCCCGCTGAAGTATTGTCTGTTTTGAAACAATTGCCGGAACTATCCAGAATCGAACCATTATTTATTATCCCTGAGCATAAAGTTTCACTGCCAGGTGGTGGAGCGCCTTCACAAAATGATATCTGGGTTCTTGGAAAAACCGACATGCATTTGATATCAATCACAGTTGAAGGGAAAGTTTCTGAACCATTCGGGCCTACAGTCGAGGAGTGGTTTAAAAACCCATCTCCTGGCAAAGAAAAACGACTTAAGTTCTTGTGCGAAGAATTAGGTCTGTCTTATCCGATTCCAAACAATATTCGATATCAATTGTTACATAGGACTGTATCTGCCATACTGGAAGCCAAACGATTTCAAACTGACCGGGCGGGAATGATTGTACATTCGTTCAGCCCTGCAAATGAGTGGTTTGAAGATTACCAGACATTTATTGATCTATTCAAACTCAATGCTGATATAAATAAGTTGGCTTTGACCACCTTGCCAAATGGGATAGTGTTGTATTTTGCATGGATTCACGGGGATGAAAAATACTTGGAAATTTAACTTGGGATAGACTTTAAATTAAAATAAATGAAGAACGTTTGACAGAAATCGAGATAAAATTAGCTTATCAGGAAAAAACCATCAAAGATTTGAATGATGTTATTTGTGATCAGCAGAAGGAAATTGAAAAACTCGGTTCAATCTGTAGCGTTTGGATTTAAAATTTGATATTTGCTTGCATGTAGTTTCACAAAATGATAGCTGACAGGCTGATGATAAAAAACTGTCAGCTATCAAGCGAATATATTCCTATGATTCAAGATAGTTGAATGGCCAGTAAGTTGACAGATTGCGCTTTTTAGTGCGAAGGTTGGGGTTACCCCTATAAAGCAAGAGGGAAAGGAATCTGTTCGGGAATAATTTTGACAACGTAAGACATAGTCAACTCCTCAAAACCTTTAACATCCCGATATAAATAAAAACAGTTTTTCGTTAAAGATTGAAGTCAAGATTATGCATTTTATCTTTGAATGCTGAACGGTCAATTAAACTACAGATTGAATTTTCCTGTTGCTTTTCGCTGTCAGGAATGATTATCTCAGGTTATGTTGTAAGCTTTTGATAAAATATCACAATTATTCCATCTGGATATTATTCTAACATAAATGATATCCGGATAGTATTAATACACGAAAGATATGCACCACCTACATATCATAAAATATGCGGAATCGTTCAGTCACTTTTTAGGTATAGAACAAAATATATATGGGGTTTGACCATGGAACCAATTTTCAAGAATTCTGATAAATTGTTAGAGGACGCTTCAAAAGGCGAATTAGTACTATTTCTTGGCGCCGGGATAAATGTTGGTTGTAAAATGGGAGACCCCCCATTAGACGCACCTCTTGGTAATACATTGCCAGCTGATATTTCTAACCATTTTTTTCCAGAAGAACCATACACCGGCGAAAGCTTAAGATCTGTCTCCGGGAAAATACAAAAGATTAAAACTGATAAAAAATTACGTGAATATTTAGCTAAAAGACTGCACCCGGTTGAGTTATCAAACGCTCTATCGTTAGTACCCTTAATCAAATGGAAAAGCATTTATACGGTAAATATAGATTACGGTATTGAAACCGCGTATGCTAAAATCAGTGATAAAGTGCAAAACATACATCCAATTATTCTCCCCAATGATCCTGTCGCTGCTGATATTGATATGGAACTCCCCTATTATAAGTTGCATGGTTGCCTAATGAATAATGAAAGCAACGTAATTTTTTCGCATAGAGATTATACAAAAGCTCGAGAAAAAAATTTAAGATTGTTTGCTCATCTAACAGTTACTCTATGCGAATCATCTTTATTATTCATTGGTTTTGGATTCGAAGATTCTGATTTCTTCGATCTTTGGGAGAGTGTAAAAGATTATGGAGGGTCATCATCTAAGTTTAGAACTCATTATTTAGTTAAGCCCTCCCCCCTTCCAAGCTATATTGAGTCAATGGAGATTGATGGTGTCACGGTAATAGACTCAAAGAGTGAAGATTTTTTACCTTGGCTTAAAGCAAATCTACACAAAACTCCAGTATCCATAGCAAACAAAATTGTTGAAAGAAGCGCCAGCATTACTAGATGGGCTCAAGAGCAGTATTCAGTTTCTCTGCCCCCAAATATTGCAGATTCATTAAAAAAGACCTGTCAAATAGTATCTGAATTAAAATCACCAGTCCGCTTGCCTGAAAATAGCAATTATCTCAAGGGAGCACAACCCTTTTGGGATGATATCCAAAATGGTTTGCTTATTAAAAGAGAAATCCAGGAGGATTTGATAGAAGATATCCATGACTGGGAAAGATCAAAAAAACCTAAAATCAGTTTACTATTGGGTGCTGCTGGCTTTGGAAAAACCAGTGTCTTGATGCAAACTGCTTATGATATCTCAAAAGAAAACGGGCCCATTGTATTATGGGCAAGGCAAAATACTGAATTTAACCCCATTGCAGTTGCTGAATTCTGTGCCTTTCTCAAGCAGCCCGCAATACTATTTATAGACGATGGTCCAAAATATATGGCCGCAATTCGGAAACTTCATTTCGATGCTGTAAGTCATAAAATACAACTATACATTATCGTGGGTGCTCGGCCTAGTGAATGGAATTCTGCACGTGGGACAAGCTCACTATCAATTCTTTCAACCTTTCGATTACAAAGGCTTTCTGAAAATGAAATACGTAATTTGTCAATAACATTAAAAAAATCTGGTTTGCTGAAAGAAAAAAATGAAAACCTAACCATCGATGAAATTCAAGAGCACTTTGTTAATGTCGGAGAAAATCACATTATCGCAGGTTTGAGAACTGTGTTGTTTGGGAATGATACAAAATTTAATGAAATTATTGCTGATGAATATTATCGGATACAAAATGAGATAGCTCGAAAAATTTATTTGTCTGTAGCCCTCTCACACAGTCTAGGAATATTTATGCCTGCGGCGCTGGCTAGCAGATTAACAGAGTTACCGATTATTGATTATCATACAAAAATTGAACTGTATCTTGAAGATATCGTTCTAGAGGATAGCGATAAAATCTCTGGGGATTTATTGTTTTTTACACAGCATAGAGTGATCGCAGAATCATTGCTTGAATCAGTCGCAGACCCGGAAAGTATTATTCAGTTACTTCAAAGAATTTCGAAAGCGGTTAACCCACACTCATTTAATGAATATAAACTGTTAACAAGAATTTACGATGAAGATTATTTAGGAACAACTCTAAAAGAAACAGGGCGGATAAGATCCTTTTATAAATACTTGATGGAAGAATTCCCGGCAGACCCATACATTAAACAACATGCTGCAATTTTTGAATCGAAAGACAAACAATTTGATACAGCACGAAACCTTGCGGATGAAGCGATCAAATTGGGTGATAGGCATCCTCATTTTCTAAATACAAAGGGTACAATTTGGTTGCGAGAAGCCATTGATGAGTCAAAGCCGGATAGAGCTGAGTATGCCTTAAAGCAAGGGGTATCTTTAATCAGAGAGCGAATTTCGAAAGATGCCGACAAAGAGATACATTACCATAGCCTCATTGACAAACTTCTTGATTGGGCTATAAGAAAACCGCATTTATCTGAAGAACAAAGATTGCGTGCCCTTGAGGAAGCTCAAGCAGATTTAGATGATGCATTAAGGCTATACCCTATGAGTAGTGAACTTAGCACGTTGATGGGTAGGCTTAACATCGGAATTGAAAGAATTCCAGAGGCCGAAGATAGACTTAAAAGAAGTATATATTTAGATGCTGGAAATATAAGAGCAATCTTACTCTTAGCAAGCCTTTTAATTAAGAAAGGGGAAGATGATATCGCATTAACCTATTTGAATGATGGCATGTCTTATGCTCCCAAAAGTTCAGGTTTATTAAGACTAAAATTAAAATGTTTGATACGATTAAACAAAAGCTGGGACGAACAAAAAAGAGTATATCTTGAGTATTTAAGGCTGACACAAGATGACTACAGTAAAAGAATTGTTTTTATAAAGGGATTAATAGAACATGGAGACTATACCACAGCAGCAAGGCAAATTAAGACGATTAAAGATTCAACTATTTCGTTTCATAATAAGCTTAATCTCAGAGCAGATTTGAACTCTGAGGACGGAAGCCCAATGATTGTCTCTGGAACATACACATCCTATCGGCTTGGAAAGGGCTTTATTGCTATCCAGGGTTTCCCCCGTAATCTTGATGCTCATTTACAATTATCAACAATTTCGAATAGGAGTTATCCTCGTGATGGTGAAATCCTAAAAATTGAAATCGCAGTTAATGGATTGGGTATACATGTAAAAAAAATGGTTTCATAACTATCATAACGTGGTCAGATCTAAGTTTGACTCTTGTGAGGAATTAACAAATGTACCGGACTACGCAGAACCCCATACCCCAGTCTGATAAAATCAAATCAAACGAATACCTTTAATCCATCAATATAGCTTTTTGCATAAGCATCTGGTTGTTCTGATAGAAAGGGACATCGGTGTTTCCAAGTACTGTCGGCGGAACATTTGACAATTCTGACAAATTATCCATTGGTACAATGACCGTTTTAGCACCATTTTGGGGTATTTTGAGCAGTCCCTCGAAATTGCCTAGTGTTGCGCTGAAGCTGGTACCCAACGATACAGAGTGGGGATAGATACGCCCAGGTTCTGAGCTACATCGCGGGGTGGGATCCCATTAGCCAACAGTTTTTTTGCTGATTCGATCTTGCTGTCTGTCATCTGCCGTTTACGCCCGCCCTTTCGTCCGAGCCGCCGGGCTGCCTCCAGTCCTGCACGGGTACGCTCTACCGTCAATTCTCGTTCCATCTCAGCAAGACTGGCCATGACATGGAAGAAAAATCGTCCCGACGTTGTGCCGGTATCAATAGCGTCAGTTACACTCTTAAACTGGATGCTTTTTTTATGCAGCTCACTGATTAAATCAACCAGTTGTTTTACACTGCGCCCAAGCCGATCTAATTTCCAGACGACAAGGGTGTCACCTTCGCGCAATATTTCCATTGCTTTGATAAGTCCTGGCCGATCGGCTCGAGTCCCGCTGACTTTATCTTCAAAAAGTTTTTTGCATCCGGCTTTTTCCAACGCATCACGTTGAAGGTCCAAATTCTGGTCTTGGGTTGAGACGCGTGCATATCCGATCAACATAACCGCTCACTTTCTCGTTGGAAACGGCAGCAAACGTAGACGCGTGCGTTTTGGATCAACGGTTATCAACGCACCTTCTTCCAATTCGGCAGCCATCTGCCTTAAGGCTGCAATAACTGGCCAGCCAATAACATCTGGGCTGACATTTTCTGCACGGATTTGAACGACACTAGGTTTCTCACCATGTGTTACTGCAAGAATCGCACTGAAATCAAGATCGTGGGTGAGTACAACATAATTGTTGGCTTTTGCATAATCCATGATTTCTTTGTCCGGTGCATTCGCCGCTCCAATTGTCGACCAATGCGCTGACTCAACGCTGGCATCGTCAAACAGTTTCACCCAACGTGGTGACAAGTTCATATCGATCAGGATCTTCATGCTTGGATCAGCTCGATTTCACGTTCTTCGGCTCGCCACGCAGCATAACGTATCGCCTGCATGATATCTTCTCGTTCCAGATAGGGATAGTCGGCGAGGATAGTCTCGATATTGCTTCCTGCTCCGATCTGCCCAAGGATCATCCCCACCGTCACTCTCATACCACGAACACACGCTTTGCCGCCCATAAGATCAGGCTGCTGGGTAATACGATTAAATTGTCCCATATAATCCTCCTTATCGAATCTCATTGAAATAATATTCAATTGAGAATATTATTTCAAGAACTATTTTTGAGAATGTGAGAGTCTTGTTTTTGTGTGTGCTCATTATAAATCAGTGAGACTTATCATAAACCTGGGTTATTGAGAATGATTCCTTCAAATGAAAACAGTAGGCGTATAAGCATTCTTAACCAATCCGAAATAAATGAGCTATATGAAATACCTAAATTTACTGATGATGAAAGAAAATGGTATTTTGAATTGCATGGCAGTGAACCAAAGTTGCTGAAATTATCAGTTTCCCAGAAAACAAAGGTCGATGCTATTTTACAACTTGGATATTTTAAAGCAAGAAATCAATTTTTCCAATATCAGCATGAAGACATCCTGATGGATATTGATTACATATTAAATCAATACTTTGATAAATCAGAGATCGGCACAATAAATATCAATCGCGAAATAAAACGACAGAATAAAAAAAGGATTCTCGATCTTTTGGGATTCCAATATTTTAGAAAGACAAAACACGGTGAGTCTCTTTTGGCGAAGGCTCGTGGACTCAACAGGTTGTCGGCCGATCCAATTTTTATTTTCCGCGAACTGATGGAGTTTGTTTACAAAGAAAAAATGACAACTCCAGGATACACAACATTACAAGATATTATTTCTAAAGCCTTATCCTTAGAGCAACAAAGAATCGAACGGATTTTAGAAAAACAATTATCGCCGGAAGAGAAGCAAGAGCTGCTTCAATTAATGCAAAAAAAAGATAGTTTTTATGCGGTTACCTCATTAAAAAAAATGCCGAAGAATTTTAAACCGAAAGCGATTTATCGGGAAATAGAGCATTACCGGAATTATTTATCCATTTATCAAACTACCAAACGATTATTGCCTATGCTCAGGATCTCAAACAACAGCATTGTTTATTACGCCGGGCTTATTGACCACTATACAGTGAGATCTTTATCCCGCATGAATAAAGGGCCTAAAGCGTATTTATGGCTGTTATGTTTCATTTTCAATCGGACAAAACGGATATTGGATAATTTAGTATTGATGTTTAGCTATGTCGCCAATCAATACAAGGTTGATGTTGAAGTGGCGGCCAAAGCCTTAATCATTGCTGATGCAATTGAAAAGGATTCTCAGAATATTTGTGTTGCCAAACTATTAAGAATATTTATCGACACCAGCATTGATGATTCGGCACCCTTCAATGTTATAAAAGAAAAAGACGTCTATGCAATCGCCCAGCCTGAAACAATAAATCAAATATCTGCCAGCCTGGAAAACAAAAACGTAGATTATCAGGCAAAATTTACCTGGAAGGCTGTCAGTAAGGTATCATCGGGCTACAAATTATTGCTAAGAGCCCTTTTGAAAGTCTTGCCTTTTGAAAGTGACCAACATAGAGCATTAATGAAAGCCATGGATTTTTTAAAAACAACATTTTTGAACGAAAAGCCTTTATCTAAAGTTTTATTAAAGGATTTCCCCAAACAGCATATCAGTAATAAAATAAGGCCGTTCATTTATAATGATAATGAAAACACTATTTATACAGATCGTTATGAATATTATTGCTATCAACAGATAAGAAAATACACCGATGCCAGCTCAATTTTTCTAAATGAAAGTATTAAATATCGATCTATATCAACAGAACTTATTCAAGAATGGCCAAAAAATAAAAATCAGGTAATTCATAAAATCAACCGACCGATGTTGAGCCAGCCCCTAATCGAGTTTATCAACAAAAAAGCACGGCCTCTTGATGATAAAATAATTCGGGTGAATGAAGCGATAATTGACGGCAGTAACAACGATGTAAAAATAAAGACGGCAAAAGATGGATCATTTCTGTGGACCTTGCCGTATCAGAAAAAAGAGTTTGAAATTAATAATCCATTTTACAATAATTTACCACAAGTAAGCATCGCAAGGCTTTTGCGTTTTGTAAATCAAAAAACATCATTTATAAATCAATTTACGCATATAAAACCGCACTATGCAAAAGCAAAACTTGATGAAATGGGCATATACGCCTGCATAATTGCAAATGGAACCAATCTTGGCGTGCTGCAAATGGCCGGAATTAGTGACCTTCGTTTAGCGACTCTTCAAATGACAGATAGAAATTATATCCGTCTTTCAACATTAATAGCCGCCAATGATGTTATAAGTAATGCTGTTGCGGCTCTACCCGTTTTTAAATTTTGGGACTTTCAGAAAGGCCTTTTGCATGCCAGTCTCGATGGCCAAAAATTTAAAACTCAACGCGATACATTGCTTTCTCGTTATTCAAGCAAATATTTTGGATTTGAAAAAGGAGTGGTAGCCTATACGCTGGTTGCTAATCACGTCCCTGTCAACGCAAGGATTATAGCAGCGAATGAACATGAGAGCCGTTATTTATTTGATTTGGTATACAATAATACATCTGAAATTCAGCCGGATATTTTTTCATCAGATACAGAAGGTACCAACCGCCTTAATTTCCTACTTTTAAATGTTATAGAAAGAGTTTTTGCTCCACGATATCGATCCCTTCCTACTAAAACTGAGTCTATCATTTCTTTTTCTGACACCAAAAAATTTGAAAGGTATTTGATCAAACCCCAATCTCGGCTCAATCAAAAACTTGTTTTAAATGAAGAGGACAACATTAAACACATTCTGGCCTCGTTGCTTTTTGGCGAAACAAATCAAAGCAATATTATTGGGAAGCTTGGTTCGAATAATTTTAATAGCAAAACCAAACGGGCTCTTTGGGAAATGAATGCTGTTTTAATGACTGATTATTTATTGGATTACGTTGATGATGTCATTCTGCGACAAGCTGTACAGGGTGCACTATGCCGAGGAGAAGCCTATCATCAATTACGACGTCACATCTCCATCATTAATGGCAGGCATTTTCGAGGATCAACAGAAATGGAAATAGCTGTCTGGAATGAGTGTGCTCGCCTGTTAACAAATTCAATTATTTATTACAATGCGTTATTGTTGACAAATTTAATGGGATATTTTGAAAGAACTGGGCAAAAAGAAAAATACGAATTTGTAAAACGGCTATCTCCGGTGGCGTGGATACATATCAATTTTTACGGGCAATATTCATTTATGGGCAATGAGATTATCGATATTGATGAATTACTGAGCCAATGTAAAATTAATGACCTTTTTTGTATGGACAAAAATAATAGAATCATCGTACCAAACTGAAACTAGGCAGTTTCGAGGGACTGCTCAAAATACCCCATTACGGCCCTGGGCAGCTCCTGGAAAGACCTGGACCCTGAGGTGGTGGACCATTATGAATTCGGCGTGTCCATGACCCCCTGCCGTCAGGCCCTGTTAGACCTGGTCTTTTTTTACGAGGACGGAAAAGATCGCTACGTTATCGTGCCTTTTGCTTCAGGGATAATGCCCCACTATGACAATGTTGAAACTTTCACCATCCGAGGCCTGGAGGCCACGGCCAACTGGCAGCCGGTGCCGGAGCTGTCCCTTTTTACGGGCGTCACTCTTCTGGACACGGATCCTTCTGACCTGCCCTATGCACCGGATGTCACCGTGAGCGCCGGCATGAACTGGCGCTTTCTTGAGCGCTTCAAACTGAGCCTGGATGCCTCCTATGTATCTTCTGCCCATGTCGGCTCCCAGATCCGGAAGGTGAATACAGACAACAGCACCACTGTTGACAGTTCTTTCCTGATTAACGGAAAAATAAGCTATGCCCTGGATTTGAAAGGTGCTGCCTGCAAAGCCAATATTTTCCTGGCCGGAGAAAACCTCTTGGATACCGATTACGAGTATCAGTCCGGATACCCCATGCCAGGCATCAATTGCATGGTCGGGATTCAGATTTCTCTTTAGATCTTGCCTTAATTTTTACTTATGTGAATGATCATGGGGTTCTTTTTTGTGGTTCCCATGATCATGATCATGAGGCCCATGTGTATCTTTATGGTCATGAATCTTCTCTCCGTCATGGCTATGGCGGTGTTCGTGAGCATGCGCATGGCTATGGTTGTGCGCATGGTTATGTTCCTTACCATCATGCTGATGGAGATGGTCATGCTCATGGGTATGGTCATGGTCGTGTTTGTGACTGTGCTTGGTTTCCATTGCATTTCTCCTTTTTACTAAAATTTAAAATAAACAAAAACTTTTGTGTTTCAGAGTGTGATAATGGGGTATGTATTTTTATCAGTATAATTGCTTTACGCATGAAAATCAATTTTAAATTTGAGTTATGATAGCAGCCTCCAAATCGTCCAGAAGCCTGTGTTCAGCTCAAAACCATACTATGACTGAACAGAAAAGCATGCTTTTTTATTTAAGCAATTTTCACATTTTTTTATGAAGTAATATGATAAAATTCTTGTGTGGTTCAATAATTCCACTATATGTTTAATTTTTAACATAGCAGTATTGATGAATATTGGAAGAAATAATGAAAAAGGATTTACTGATTTAAAAAGGATAACTTATGGTAAGTATAAGAATTCCCGGTTTTGGTCACCAGGATATCAGGCATGTGGTGTTTGATTATAACGGGACCATAGCCCGGGACGGTATTTTGATTAAAGGCGTGAAAGAACAAATGGAAAAGTTTACAGATCAGGTTAAATTCCATGTGATCACGGCAGATACCTTTGGTTTCGTAAAAAAGGAACTGTGTGATGTTGATTGCACCTTAACCATCATCCCTGAAAAGGGCCAGGCTGTCAACAAGCTTGAGTATATCCGGCAGCTTGGGCCGGAACAGACCCTGTGCGTGGGAAATGGGGCCAATGACCGGATGATGCTTGAACAGGCGTGTATCGGTATTGCCGTGTTGCAGGAGGAAGGACTTGCGATATCTTCCCTGATGGCGGCAGACCTGGTTATCAGGGATATCCTGGAGGTTTTCGGTTTTTTCCAGACTCCGGAACGATTGATTGCAACATTGAGAACTTAAAGGTGTTGCTATTTTTTTATCAGTTTATGGACGACTTATCTATTTGTGAACAGAGGATAGAAAAGAATTCAGAAAACCTGGGATCTCATCAAGACAAATGAACTTATCACTAAAATGAATGTGCCGCTTTCGCACAAGTCCCAGCTTTAATAAATCAGTGACAACGCCGCAGTGTCATGATAAAATTATTTTCCTTTAACAAGGAAAGAACATTCAAAGGAACATTTCCAATGACAGATGTTAAAAAAATACGGCTCACCGAGTCTGTTGCAGGTGCCGGTTGAGCGTCCAAACTTTCTCCAGGGGACCTGGATAAAGCATTATGTGGGATGGTGTTTCCAACGAATAAACATGTTCTGGTCGGGCTTGAGAGAGCCGATGATGCCGGTGTCTACAAAATATCCGATGACCTGGCCCTGATTCAGACCGTTGATTTTTTTACACCCATTGTGGATGACCCATACTGGTTTGGACAGATTGCGGCCGCCAATGCGCTCAGCGATGTCTATGCCATGGGCGGCACCCCGAAAACCGCTATGAACCTGGTAGCGTTTCCGGTCAAAGAAATGGATTTATCGGTGCTGCGCCAGATCATCCAGGGGGGAATCGATAAGCTGGTCGAGGCTGATGTGGTGTTGCTCGGTGGTCACAGCATCGAGGACAAGGAATTGAAATACGGGCTGTCCATTACCGGTTTTGTACACCCCCAAAAGGTGTTGATTAAAGGGAACCTGCATCCGGGAAACCGGCTGATTTTGACCAAACCGCTGGGAACGGGAATTATCAACACTGCCATAAAAGCGGCAATGGCTTCTCAGGCACTCACAGATACGGTCACCCGGCTGATGGCCACACTCAACCGGCAGGCCGCCGAGGTCATGGCCAGTTTTGACGTCACCGCCTGCACGGATGTGACCGGATTCGGACTGATCGGACACTTGGCAGAAATGGTTCTAGGATCGGGCATGAGTGCTCGCCTGTTTTCTAAAAATGTACCTGTAATCCGGGATGCCTTGACATTTGCTTCCATGGGGCTGATCCCGGCCGGTGCTTATAAAAACAGAGAATTCCGGGAAGCCATGACTCAGTTTTCCGAAAACGTGGACCGATCTCTCCAGGCGGTTCTGGTGGATCCCCAGACCTCGGGCGGACTGTTGATCAGTGTGAAGGCATCCCAGGCATCCCAATTGCTTTCAGCACTGAAGGATGCCGGAATCAGTGACGCGGCTCAGATCGGGGAAGTATTTGACGGGCCGGAAGAAAAAATATTGATTGAATGATAACAGCGCCCGTTTTGTCGGCCGGGATTACAGATTCCTTTATCAGTATAATTATTTTACGCATGAAAATTAATTTAAAATTAATCTGCTGCAGCGGTTTCCAAATCGTCCAGAAGCCTGTTCAGGTCAAAACCATACAGGATTGAGACACTGTGAATGGTTTTAAAAAGCGATTTGCAGCAGATGCATTCCCCTGCAAGACCATCATATTTTTTAAATACCGGCAGAGTTTGCTTATATGCAGACACAACATCAAGGACTGTCATTTCCGGATGGATGAGTTTTCGGTCTTCATTTTTTTTATTGCACATTATATTCTTTTAACACCTTTTCCAGGGCCCGGGGGATATGCTGGATAATTTCACCCACCTGGGTGGCAGGGGTCGGCCTGGCATTAAATCCGGCAACCCGGTTAACTTTTGCTGCGATCTTTGCTGCTTTTGAAATTTGCATTCCTGTCCCGGCAAGGGCAGTGACAATGCCGGTAATGGTATCTCCTGTCCCACCCATGGCTTCCATGGCTTCGACTATTGGGTTGTCTACAGAAAAAACGATCCCGCTTTTATCTGCAACATAGTCTGTTGCCCCTTTTACAAGCAAAGTTTTTGCAGCATTTCCATGCTGGTAAGCCCGGCTGATAAGATCAGGAACCTTATTGTCATCGTGAAGGATAAACCCACGGGTATAAAACGGATGAGGCGCGGTTTCATCAGCAAGAAACGCAAGCTCGCCCACATCCGGTGTAAAAAGATCATAAGATTGCGCCTGACCGCTCATCTTGGCGGCGTACATATACCCTGCATCTGCGATCAGCACGGGTTTTTTTTGTAAATCATTCAGCATGAACAGAATCCGGTTATGCCAGTCTACATCTGGTTGAAGGTAATGGAATGCAAGGGTATGAAAATCCATTTTGGGCCCTTTTTCGACCAGGTATTGATATAGTTTTCGGCTACCGTCCCCAAGTCCGATATCCCCTGCAATAAACCCGATGATGTCCTTTTGACCCACAACTTTCAACGTATTGACCATAGCGCCTAAAAGTGCCGGGGTTCCCCGGTTCACCGGAACATGTCGGCCATCAATACAAAGTCTGTTTGCCTCCATAACCACTTTGCCGACAGTCAGGGGAAAATCAGGATCAGGGATAGTTCCTACCACTGCGAGCATTTTTGTTGCATCTCCTTAAAAGCAAGTCCAAGGGCATAACCGCAGAGGGTATGGCCGATGTCCATGGGATTGGGAGCCTGTGCCATGGTTTTGCCAACCAGGATGAACGCAAGATATGGCACATCCGGGCAACCGCCTCCGGAAACATTGACGATTATCCGGGTGCTTTTTTCCACAGTGATTTTCATATTGGCCGCTCTGATCATGAGAAACTCTCCAAAATCCTTTATCTGAAAAAGGTCCACCGGCTGGAGCAATGGATCGGTTACAGGAACCGTCTCAATGGGCGGAATCCCTTCCTTTTCAAGGAGTCTAAGAATATTGAGTTCCTGGATCAAAGGAAATTCTATCACAAGGTCACACCCGCTTTGAATCTCCGGTGGCGGACCCATCACCCTGATGTCCCAGTTATTTGCCAGTAAAATTTTTTGGGCTGCAATGACTTCGCTTGTATTCTCAAATACAAGGATGCCCAACTCTGACCGGGAAAGACGTTGCTGTTTTTTCCCTTTGAATAATTTTAATTTAAACAAAATGCCTTTACGTCATTAATTTTTTACAATGGTCATCCGGTATTCATCTCCCTGCTGCAGGATATCCGAGACCTTGTATTGTTTGCTTTCTGCCGCCCTTGAGACATTCTCTTTTGAAGCATCCGTATCCACCAGTACAATGATCTGGCTTTCATTTCCTGATTTAATCGCTTCCATAAACATTAACACGGGTTGAGGACATGAAAATCCTCTTGCATCAATCGTTATACTCACGGTTATACTCCTTTGATATTTTTTCTCATTGTAAATCCGATAAACAGGCAGACGATAAGTCCGACGACCACCGCAGCAATGCCATGGGGGCCAACACCCTTGGGAGAACTTGCCAGTCCGAAATTATGAGCAATGCCAGCGCCCATGATCATTCCGAGAACAAAAACAGCGGCATCCCCATCCCCTTCACCTGAAAGAAACAGTTGACGTCCGGGGCATCCTCCTGCCAGTGCAAAGGCAAGGCCGGCAAGCACCATCCCTGCAAAATTCCAGACCTGCATGGTATGGGCAACCGGCTGTCCTTCAAACCCGGGGTGGAACTGGCCCAGAATAAAATTTGTAATAAATGCAAATAGTACAAGAGCAATCAATCCGGTTAACAAATGAATATGGCGAAACAAAATTAAATCCCGAAAAGCGCCCATGGTGCAGAACCGGCTTCTTTGGGCGATAAACCCGATGATAAGTCCAATCACAAGGGATATAAACAAGGGTGCATGCATGGCACCTGGGCCTTTAAGGCTGTAAAACAAGATCCCGCTTTTATCTTCTCCTGTTACCTGGGGATAAATCAGCATCAAACATAAAAAACCCAGCATGATAAGCGGGAACAACAGGCCCACGCTTTTATAAGTTGCCTGGCTTCTGCCCAGGTTGTACCCGTTTTTTAAAAAAAGAACACCGATCCAGATTCCTCCTGCCAGTCCCAGCAGGCCGATGATGGCATTACCGTCTCCTCCTGCAAGACGAAGCAACGCCCGCCAGGGGCAGCCTAAAAAAACCAGGGCTCCGATCATGGCAAAAACACCCAGAACAAACCGGACAATGGGTGCAGATCCGCTACGGGGTTTAAATTCCTTAAAACTGAATGCAGCAATTAAAGCGCCTAGAACAAAACCAATAATCTCCGGACGCAGATATTGCACCACGCCTGCCCTGTGAAGTCCTATAGCACCTGCTATATCCCTTTCAAAGCATGCCACACAGATCCCCATGTTTCCCGGGTTCCCTATTTTCTGCAGGACCCCTGCTAAAATACCGATAACCGCGCCTACACAGATAATACCCCATCGGCCGGCAAAAAAGTTTTTAACCATTTTATCTTATCCTCGAAAAAATATTAGTATATTTACCCCACCATTAGCCTGAATATTTTTTTCATATATATTTTTTAAAATCTAATCGATAATTAATATATGAAAGCCAAGTTCCATAGAATAACTCAATGCAGGCCATTGGGCATGTGAAGAAATATTTTGGAAAACTGGCTGACGGCAGCCTGGTTAAAGAGGGACCCCAAAATATAAAAGCGGCTTAATGCTTTTTTAAAATAGAAATAACCTTGACAAGGGATTCTGAATCCAGTATTACTTTTTGCAAAATGCAATAGAAATTGCAGTAAAAAATATAGCAGTAAAAAATTAATAATTGAATATAAGCCAGGAAGGCCTGATAGAAAGAATTCTATTTTGGACTCCTGGCTTTTTTTATTGGGAGAAATGCAGGCTGTTTAAAAAGGGAATATACAGATTTTTAATATAAAAATAGGAAGACAGCACAGATCCGGTCAAAGAAACATGCTGTCTTCCGGGGAAGTCTCCTGATATCCAATTGATATTCAGGGGACCTGAACCCTTCTTATATCACCATGATAAAATTGCGTCAATCATCATGGGTTTATCGGTATTCTCATGCCAGTCTACAGATCATTGCCTGAAAATCAGTGAAGTTTAAATAAAAAGAGGTCAGCCATGACTGAGAATAAAAAAACAAATGTTGTATCCATCATGTGGGGGTCATACCTGCCTGCATTTATAAAAGCGGCAAAAGAAAGCCTTTATGTGGATTTGACAATTTTTTCTCAAAAAGAAATCAACAATGATTCAGATGTGCTTGAAGCTTTTTTCAAGGCTGCAAAAACAGCTGATGCGGTTCTTTTTTACTGGACCCATGATGCTTTTTTTGAAGAAATCAGGGCAAGAATAGATGAGATCAATAAAGATGCTGTTATTGTAACCGTGTCTTTTGACCCGACCCACTGGGGGCTTTGCGCCACGGTTTCACCGGCAGACTGTGCAAGAGCCTATGGTTACATGGCAGAAGGAGGGCCTGAAAATTATAGACGGCTTCTGGAATTTACAGCCCATTTTCTGCAGCCTGAAATCAACACTCAGGACCCGGTTCCCATGCCCTGGCAGGGGATTTTATTGCCGCCTGATCGTCAGGTATATGATACCATTGAAGATTTTGCGGCAATTCATCCGTTTGACCAGGATGCCACCGTGGGCATTCTTTTTTCCAGGCACAGTTTTACCAACGGGGATGCCTGCCTTGAAGAGGCATTGATCAAGGCGTTTCAAAAAAGAGGCCTTAATGTGCTGCCGGTGTTCTGCAATGGAACACCAGATCCTGAGGCAGGGTCGCTCGGGCCTGTAAAAACGGCTGAGGCTTATTTTTTTGACAAGCAGGGAAAGCCCATTATTCAGGCCCTGATCAATCTGCATTATTTTTTTCTGGGCCGCGATAAGAATAAAGATATCAGTGAAACCGGTGTTGCAACCCAGAGCGTGGCATTGTTTAAAAAACTCAATGTGCCGGTGTTCAAGCCTTTGGTTTCTTATTCCAGGTCTGTAGAAGAATGGGAGCAGGATCCTCAAGGGTTGACGGCAGAGGTGAGTTTCGGCATTGCCATGCCAGAATTTGAAGGCAATATCGAGCCGGTGATGGTGGCGGCCAGCCGCAAAATAACAGATGAAAAAACCGATACCGGTTTTGAAATCCGTGAAGTTATCCCGGAACGGGTTGAATACCTGGCAGACCGGGTGACGAATTACATCCGGCTTGGTCAAAAAAGCCCTGAAAACAGAAAGGTAGTTTTTATTTTTCACAAGAATGAATGCGCGGGCCTTGAGGCCAATATCGGGGGCGCTGCAGGCCTTGATTCCGGGCAGAGCGTTGTCGGAATCATGAAGGAGATGGCAGGGCAGGGCTATGATGTCAGGGATATCCCGGATTCTGGTGAAGAGTTAATGCAGCTCTTTCTTGAACGAAAAGCCATTGCAGAATTCCGCTGGACCACTGTGGATGAGATCATCAGCAAAAACGGGCACCTGGCCCTGCTGGACAATGACATATACAGCCAATGGTTTGATGCGCTTCCTCAAAAAGCTCAGGATGAAATGATTCAAGGATGGGGCCGTCCGCCGGGACAGGAAATGAACGGGGTGCCCCCGAGCATGGTATATGACGGAAAACTGGTGATCACAGGATTGAATTTCGGAAACGTCAATGTGATCATGCAGCCCAAACGAGGGTGCGCGGGCAGCCGGTGCGACGGCCAGGTCTGCAAGATTCTCCATGATCCTGATATTCCGCCGCCCCACCAGTACATTGCCACTTACATGTACATGGAAAAAATATTCAAGGCTGATGTCATTATCCATGTGGGAACCCACGGGAACCTGGAATGGCTTCCGGGCAAGGGCGCAGGCCTGTCAGGCGCCTGCTGGCCGGAAATTGCCATCGGCAGGCTGCCGCACCTGTATATCTACAATTCCGACAACCCGGCTGAAGGGGTGGTTGCCAAACGGCGCAGCTATGCCGTCACTGTGAATCATCTCCAGGCCATGCTCACCATTTCAGACACCTATGAAGGGCTTAAGGATCTTGAAGACCTGCTAAATCAATATTCCCAGGCAAAGACCACAGATCCTGCAAGGGCCCACCAGCTTGAACACCTGATCCATGAGGCCATTGATAAAAATAATTTGAGAAAAGAAGTGGATGCCTGTTTTCCCAAAAATTTTGAGGCTGTGGCAGAACGCTGCCACGCACTGATATCATCGGTAAAAAACAGCCAGACAGCCGTCGGCATGCACACGTTCGGTGACATTCCCCAAAAAGATGATTTGGCCGAGTACATCAACACGATTTTACGGTTTGATACCAATAATGAATTCAATACCAGAAGACTTGTTTTTGATCTCTGGGGAGAAGATATTTTTGACGCGCTCAAAAATCCGGGCGGGTATGGAAAATCCAACACGCCATATTCAGATCTCCTGTTTGAGTCGGACCGGACAGCAAAAGAAATTATTTTCAGGATTATTGAACATGAAGATCTTGAAACCATTTTAATCACCGAATCCGGGAGCCTGCCGGAAAAGGATCTTTTCAAACGGTTCCAGGGGTTTTCAGACCTGGTTCTGGACGCAGCAAGCCGTATCAATGATTCAAGAGAAATTGAATCCCTGCTCAATGCCATGGCCGGCGGCCATGTCCCGGCCGGTCCGTCCGGCTTTATTTCCAGAGGACGGGTGGATATCCTGCCCACAGGCCGCAACCTGTATAATGTGGATCCCACCCGCATTCCTACAAAAGCGGCCTGCAGGGTGGGGGTCAAGCTTGCCGACGCTCTGATTGAACGGTACAAAAACGAAGAAGGCGGATTCCCTAAATCCGTGGGCATGGTCTGGTTTGCTTCAGATATCATGCGGTCTGACGGGGAACAGATCGGCCAGATTTTTCATCTTCTGGGCGTGCGGCCCAAATGGAAACCCAACGGCCAGATTAACGGGTTTGATATCATACCCCTTGAAGAACTGGGCCGTCCCAGGATTGACGTCAATATCCGGGTATCCGGCATTACCCGTGACTGCTTTCCGGATACGGTCAAATATGTGGATGAGGCCATCTGTGCTGTTGCCATGCTCAATGAAGACCAGCAAAGTAATTTTGTCAGAAAACACGTTATGGAACAGGCTGTCCAAAAAGGGCTTGACCCTGAAAACAGGGAAGATTTCAGGCGGCTGTCCTTCAGGGTTTTCTGTGCCCAACCCGGCGTTTACAAAGCCGGGGTCAACCTGGCCGTGTATGCATCAGCCTGGAAAACAGAGTCTGATCTGGCCGATGTCTATCTGTTCTGGAACGGATATGCCTATGGCTCAGGAGACAATGCCTTTGGGGTTCAGGCCCATCCTGAACTTGTGGAAAACCTTAAACGGGTCCAGGTAACCTTTGACAAGCACATTTCCGATGAAACCGATTTTTTAAAATGCTGCGGGTTCTACAGCAATTACGGGGGCATGACCGTTGCTGCCAAAGCATTGTCGGGCAAAGCGCCCAAAACCTATTATGGCGACACCCGGGACCCTGCCAATGTGTCGGTGACTGATTTTGCCGACGAACTTCGGCGGGTGGTCCGGGCAAAACTGCTCAATCCCAAATACATAGAAGGCATGAAGCAGCACGGATATAAGGGGGCGGGCGATCTGAACAAACGCATCGGCCGGGTTTACGGATTCGGCGCCACCACCGGCGAAGTGGACAACTGGATTTTTGATGAAATCGCTGAAAAATTTATGCTGGACCCTGAAATGAAGGAATGGTTTGAAAAGGTCAATCCCTGGGCCATGGAAGAGATCGGCAGACGGTTGCTTGAGGCTGAAAGCCGGGACATCTGGGAACCTGATCCTGAGTTGTTGGAGCGTTTAAAACAGGCCTATCTGGATACGGAAGCCTGCCTTGAAGACCGCATGGGCGATGTGACCGGGGATTTCCAGGGAGGTGCCGTGGATATCATGACCAGTGAGGATGTTGAATCCTGGAGCGAGAAGATGAAAGATATCAAAAAGATCATTCAGGAAGCAGAATAAATTGACCATATTAAAAATTATGAAGGAAAAAAATATGACGGCAAGGAAAAGAATAAAATGGATATTATTGATGAGCATATTCAGCCTGGTTTTATCACAGGCTGTCTGGGCCGCAGAAGATGACGTAACTGTACTGGATACCGTAATTGTGACGGATTCAGGATCAAAAATAAAGCTGCTGGACACCAATGCCTCCATCAGCGTGTTAACAGAAAAGGATATTAAAAACAGCGGCCAGATCAAAGCATCCGAGCTGATTTCTTCGATTCCCGGTGTTATTAACCAGAAAGCCGGATCCAAAACCTATTTCAGCATCCGCGGCACACGAAGCAGCCTTTCGGGCGGGCCGACAATTTATGTTGACGGACGGCCCATCAATACCGGACAGAACGGATACAGCAAGATCGACACGATCCCTTTGGATAACATCGAAAAAATCGAGGTTATTAAATCTCCACCAGCATCAAAATACGGTCTGAACGCTGCCAGGGGCGTTATTTTGATTACAACAAAAACCGGGAAGTCTGCTGAAGATACAACACAAGGCTTTGTGTCTGCCGACTATGGATCATGGAACACGGTCAAGGCCACGGCCGGTATTTCCGGGAAAAAGGGCAAATATGATTACAGCATTTCCGCGTATGAAATGGAAACTGACGGATACCGCGGCAGTGACGATGAAACCAAAACCGCCGACGGTCAGGTCGGGTACAAATTTGACGGTGGTCATCTGGATTTTCTGGCAGGGTATAATAATTCATTTACCAAATATGTCTCAGGTCTGCCTTACTGGCAGATTGTTCGTGACAGGACGGTTGCAACCTGCAACACAGTCGACGGCGGTGGTTTTGAATATCGTCCGTCGGAGACAGATCAGGAAATGTTCAATGTCGGCTTAAAATTTGATTATGACAAAAATAACCTGCTGTTCAACGGCAGTCTGACCTATACTCAGGATAATGAAATTTACACCGAGATGCAAGATTTCTACAATCCCGTTCTCGCCTCCAAACAGGATGACTACCAGGATGACCGGGATGATCAGCAGTATGACATCAAGCTCAGCGGCGGCAAGGTCTTCGGGAGTGGTAACCTGTCCGACACCCTGACTTTGGGAGTGGATTACAAATACAACGATGTGGACCAGGTCAGAGCCTATCCGTTCAACAGCGGCGCCTTGACCCCGGCCATGGTCATTGACAAGGAAAAGGCTGATATTGAGGGCACCAGAAAATTTTTTGGGGCAAACCTCAATAATGATTTTTCCCTTGAGCGGTTCCGCTTGCAAACCGGCCTCAGGCTCAATAATGTCAAATACGAACTGTCCAACAAGGTCCCGGCATCGGTCAAGGCCGACTATGACTGCGACCCGGACTGGAGTATTTCGCCCTCTTTGCGCATTGTAGACAACGGCAATCTCTTTATCACCTATAACCATTCCAATTATTATCTGCCCATTGGATATTACAAATATGACATGCAGTATGACCACGCTGAAGCACAAGCTAAAGACCTGAAACCGGAAGTATACGATACCGTGGAAGCAGGGTTCAAACACCAGCTCCACAAGGCCTTGAATTATTCCATTATCTATTATTACACCCAGATCGATGACAAGATTGTTTCTTTTTATGACGGCACCAGTTTTAAAGGATACCGCAACGCAGGCAACAGCATCCATCAGGGAATAGAAGCTGAAATCGACGGCCGGCCCATTTCATGGATAGGGTACCGCTTAAACTTTACCACCATTGACGCGGAATGGGATTCCGGATGGGCCAAGACCTATACTACCCCCACTTCCGGCACCACCACCCTCACCAACCTTTCCGGAAAAAAAGTCAATTCTGTACCTGAATATGAATATATGGCAGGTGTGGATTTTTATCCGTTTCAGAACAAGCCCTATGGTTCTTTGATCCTGTCCCTGGATGTTCACGGGTTCGGCAGACAGTATGAAGACTATACCAACAACCTGGAAATGCCCTCAGCCCATTTTGTTGATATGAAACTTGCCTGGACCCTGGGCATGTTTGAATGCTACCTGAACTGCACCAACCTGTTTGACAAGGAATGGGACAAAGTCTCTAACGCTACAGGTAAAGCCCACAACAGATTTACTTCCCCTTCCACCTCGGGTTTTTATCCCCAGGACGGGCGTTATATCGGCATTGGCGCTTCTTATAAATTTTAAGATGAAGCATAGAAAAAAAATAAGGTTCAACGTTGTTATCTGTCTTGCCATGGGTTATATCATGGCAGGATTGGCCGCAGCCGGTTTTGCCGGGACAGGGCAGATTGCCGGACCGGATGATTTCGGCAGGCAGGTCGTATTGGAAAAACCGCCTGAACGGATTGTGCTTTTGTCAGGAAGTCCCATTGACACTATTTACGAGCTGGGTGCAGGAGATAAGCTTGTTGGGGTCGTGGACAGTATTGATGCATCTTATCCGGATATCTGCAGGCGATACCCGTCTGTCCTTGAAAAAGAACGGGTGGGACGGTTCAGTGATCCCAATATTGAAAAAATTATTGCCCTTGATCCTGACCTGATTATTCCTTTTGCATCATCTGAAACACCAGGCAAATACACGGCTGTGTTTGAAAAAAGAGGTCTGCCCTATGCGGCTTTTGTTTCAGTTGAAAATACCGCTTTTGGAATTGAACAGGTCAAACGCATGGGTAAACTTTTAGGCAGGGAAAAGCAGGCCGCAGCACTTGCGCACAAAATCAGGACAGAGGTGGACACCTTAAGCCGGATGATTGCTTCAAAAATTAAAAACAAACCTCTGGTTTACTACTGGTGGGGAGCCCGCAACGGCACTTATGGGGGAAATACCGCCATCAATGAGCTCATTGGACTGGCTGGCGGGGTTAATATTGCCGGACAGTTCAATGCCCAGTATATGGAACTGTCCCCGGAATATGTCATTGCCAGTGATCCGGATGTGATTGTGGTCTCCTTCTGGAAAGAAAACCAGAAGGATGAACGGATCAAAGCCCTTAAGCAAAGGCCCGGGTTCAGTGATATAAAGGCTGTGAAGAACAACCGGATCTATACCATTGACGGCCATTCATTCCACACCGTGGTCAGATTCGCAGAAGTGATCCGAACACTTGCCGGATATATTCATCCGGAAATTTTTGATGGCGCAGAACAGGGTGATCATTAACCATTAAATCATATGAATGGATTAACATGAACGATTCAAAGAAAAAGACAACAATTGTATGGATTCTGGCAGGTCTCCTGTCATTTTGCGGAAATCTTTTTTTATTTTCCTCAACAGGCCAATGTCAGGCCAGCAGGACAGAAGATGTCAAACAGCCGGTTGAGCAGTCGGTTAAAATCCGGCAGGAAACCCAGAGAGAAACAGATCAGTGGGAACAGGAAAAAGCAAAACTGATCTATCTGTATGATCAGCTCAAGGCCGAGCATGAAGCCCTGGCAACTGAAAACAAGACGCTTTCATCCGCAGAATCTGAAGCCGAAACCCTGAACCTCAAGCTTTTAAAGCAGAAACAAGAATCTGTGAGGATACAAAAAGAACTGCTGCCTTTTTTAAACAATCTGTATGCAAGGCTTGCAACCCTTGTTTCCAATGATACACCTTTTTTAAAGGAGGAACGGGCATTGCGCCTTCAAAACCTTGAAAAAATTCTGGCAAGTCCGGAAGTCACGGTTGCGGAAAAATACCGTAAAGTCATGGAAGCGCTTTTTATTGAGGCGGATTACGGCAATACCATTGAGATTTATCAGGAAAAAGTGCTCATCAACAATGAAGCGGTACTGGGCGACATTTTCCGGCTGGGACGGGTTTGTCTTTTCTTTCTGTCTCTGGATCAGACTTCCTGTGCGTATTACAACGTGACCCAAAAAAACTGGACACCCCTGGAAAAAGAGTCTCTTGCAGCCATCCGGTCCGGTGTTGAGATCGGCCAAAAGAGAAAACCTGCCCAGCTTTTAGCCCTGCCCCTGGGACGGCTGGCTGTACAAGGAGATGAACAATGATCAAGCACTCTTTTTTAATTGCCTTTATCCTGGTCAGCCTTACTGGTTTTTCTGTTTTTGCTCAGTCAGACATGCGCCAGGATTACAAGATATTGGAACAGCAGCAACAGCAGTTGATGGATAAAGCCCTGGATGAAAAAAAACAGGCCAAAAAAGAAGCGCAGGAGCAGCAGCTATTAATTAAAAATGACAAAAAAGCGTTGCAGGACGCTATTGCCAAATTAAAAACACAGATTGCTGCTTTAAAGGACGGGAACAAACAGATTCAAACCCGTGTCCGTGACCTGAAAACCCAAACTCAAAAACTTAACCAGGAACTTGAAAAAACCAGTGCCGTAAACCGGGAATTTGAAGGTGTGGTCAGGATCAATGCAAAGGATTTGAAAGCTCTTTTGATTCAGAGCATTCAAAGCGGTATCACACCGGACCGGCAAACCTTTCTGAAACCTTTGATTCTCCAGGAAAATTTTCCTTCCATGGATGATATCACGCTCTTGTCCGACCTTCTCTTTGAAGAAATGCATGCATCCGGACAGGTCAAAGTCACAAAAGGCATGATCGTTGACCGTCAAGGCAGGGAACAGGAGGCAAACCTTCTGGTTCTGGGAAATTTTACCGGGATTTACATGCTGGACAAAGAGGTCGGGTTTCTCTTGTATTCCGATCAGAGCCAGCGATTTTTTGCCCTTTCAAAACTGCCGTCCAAAAGGATTAAAGACAAGATCATTGATTATATGCAGGGCAAAAGCAATGATGTTTATCTGGACATCACCAAAGGCGGGGCCATCCGTCAGCTGACCCATGAACTCAGCCTGATGGAACAGGTTCCAAAGGGCGGCGCCATTGTCTGGCCCATACTGATGATCCTGATGCTGGCTGTGCTTATCCTGATTGAAAGGGTGATCTTTTTTTCAACAAGACGGGTCAATCCAGACCAGTTGATGAACAGATTAAGAGAATTGATCATAGCCGATGACTGGGACGGATGCAGGACTTACCTTGAAGCCATGCGTCATAAATTTTTACCCAGGATACTGCTGACGGCCCTTGCCCTTAAAGACAGGACCCGGCCTGAAATGGAAAACGCGCTTCAGGAGGCAATTTTGGGTGAGATTCCGAAAATTGAACGGTTTTTATCCACCCTTGGCATGCTGGCTGCCATAGCCCCGCTTC
This sequence comes from Pseudomonadota bacterium, assembly GCA_018821715.1. Classification (GTDB taxonomy): domain Bacteria; phylum Desulfobacterota; class Desulfobacteria; order Desulfobacterales; family Desulfobacteraceae; genus Desulfobacula. Next base: position 68,730 of record JAHJLN010000344.1, read on the forward strand.
TGGGGCTTTTGGGAACCGTCACAGGCATGATCAATACATTCCATGTGATCACCTGTTACGGGACTTCAGATCCCAGGATGATGTCCGGCGGCATCTCGGAAGCGCTTGTCACCACCATGCTGGGCCTGACCGTTGCCATCCCTGTCATGCTGGCCCACACGCTTTTAAGCCGCAGGGTTGAAACCCAGATTTCCAGGATGGAAGAAAAATCCGTGGCATTTGTCAATATGGTGTTCAAGACCTGGGCCCAGAGGCACTAACATGATGATCAAAGAGCTTTTATTTTCCATTGAAAATTATATGCAGGCAGGCGGGGTTGTCATGATCCCGATCCTGGTTATATCCCTTTGTATGTGGACCCTGATCATCAACCGGCTTTTGGTTCTGCATCGACTTTATATTAAAAATATTTCCCGGGATACGGCAGGGCAGCTTGTAAAGGCAAACCAGCAGCCGGAAGAAAACTATCGGGGCATCAACTCGCTTCTGGTCAGGCAGTTCCTTGCTGCCCGCAGCCATGACCCGGTCCTGGACAGTTTTATCCTTGATGAAACCGTTGTCCGGCTGGTTTCGTCCCTTGACACCCATCTTGGCGCCATCCGGGTGATGGCAGGCGTTGCCCCGCTTCTGGGGCTTTTGGGTACTGTCATCGGTATGATGGAAACCTTTGATGTGATCACCATTTTCGGCACTGGAAATGCCAAAGCCATGGCAGGCGGAATTTCCGTGGCATTGATCACCACCCAGACAGGACTCATGGTCTCCATTCCCGGCCTTTACATGAGCGGGTTTTTAACAAAAAGAGCCAACAACTTGAAATATAAAATTGCTGCAACCGGTATGTATTTAAACCGGTTTTTATAAGGAAATTTTTATGCTCAACATTACAAGTGCCAGACGGGCAAATTCAAAAAACCTTGAGCTGAACATCGCTCCCCTGATTGACATGGTTTTTATATTATTGATTTTTTTCCTGGTCACAACCAGTTTTGTCAAAGAGACGGGCGTGGACATTTCAAGACCCACCGCTGCAACAGCGGTCAGCAAAGCCCGGGCCACCATTCTGATCGGCGTGACAAAAGACAACACCATCCACATTGACCAGCGTGCCGTGGATATCAGGGCGGTCCGTGCCAATGTGGAACGGGCGCTTGCAGAAAACCCGGAAGGCAGTGTGGTAATTGTGGCGGACAAACAAAGCCTGACCGGTCTTGTGATCAATGTAATGGATGCCTGCAAGCTGGCCGGTGCCCAAAATGTGGCCATTGCTGCAAGTCTGGACCAGGGGGAATAAAACCAGGGTGATGACTTTTTTCAGGTTTCTTCAAAACTGGGGCCTTGCCATGACAGGGTCTATTCTTCTCAATATCAGCCTTTTCGGGCTCATGCCCGGCCTGATCCAGGGCGTGCCTGACAGCCCGGATAAACTTGATAAGATTCAACAGGTACGGGTTGTCCGGATCAAACCGGCGCACCCCCATGTTCCTGAAAAAGAACTTGAAAAAATAAAACCGGCAGAACCTGAAAAAAAGATTATCGGGTCAAAGACCGCCCCCTCCAGACCGCAACCTTTAAACTTGAATCTTAAACTTGATTTTGCACTGAATCCAAAACTTCCGGCAGCTCCCACAGATCTTGTGATGCCGGCCATCGAGCCGCTTCCAATGGATCTGCCGGCCCTGAAAGATCGATACAGTATGGGAGAGTTGGATTCACCGCTTGTCACGCTTGTGAGGATACCGCCCCTTTACCCGGTTCGGGCAAGCCGCAGGGGCATTGAAGGATCGGTTGATGTTGAGTTCCTTGTCACAAAAACCGGGCATGTGGAACAGATCCGTATTGTTCACGCAGAACCTGAAAATATATTTGACAAAAGCGTGATCAACTGTGTTTCAAAATGGAAGTTCAAGCCCGGAACCGTTGGAGGAATCCCTGTTGCAGCAACGGCCCGGACAACCATACGGTTCAAGCTGGAGAACTGATGAAAAATTTTATAATCATGATCATTCTTTCATTCATATTGCCCGTTCCGATGATGGCCCAGGAACGTCCTCTTACAGCTGTAGTATGGATCAACCAGGCCATAACCCAGTATGAAAAAGATGATTTTGCTGATGCAGCCCTGTCATTTGAAAAAGGATATGACCTGTCAGGCATTAAAAACCCGGATCATCTTTATTATGCGGCAGTGTGTCATGTTCAGGCACAAGCCCCTGAAAATGCATTGGCTATTTTTAACAGACTGATCAAGGCCCATCCGGACCACATAACCCTGTCTTTTAAAGAAACCCTGGTCAATATCCTGTTTTCCCTTGAACGGTATAAGGATGCACTGCCTTATCTTGAGCAGCTTGCTGAAAAATCCGGTAAAGACCAGCAGAAAAACTGGCAGGAGATTCTGCTGTACCAGTATTTTTCCCTGGGCATGAATGACAAAGCGCTTGCCTATGCAGGTTTTCTGACAAAAACAGACATGCTTGAATCCAAATGGTGGAAAGCACTTTGTCATATTCACCTGAACAACCAGGACTATGAAAAAGGGTTAACCGCCCTGATCATTTACGGATATTTAACCCCCATGACCCAGGAAGAGCTCAGGCTGACCGCAGACCTTTATCTTACCCTGGGCATATCGGCAAAAGCAGAACAGATTTATGAACAGATCAAGGCACAATAAAATGGTCATACAAAAGTATGATATTGCCACGAAAAACCGCAGGGAAGCAGAAAATCATGAAAAATAAAAACACAGTTCTGATCTTTATCCTTCTTGGCACAGCTCTTCTGGCTGCTGCCTGTCTTGCGGTCATGACCGGGCCTGTGGTGATCAAGCCGCTGCTTGTGATCAAAATATGGGTGCATCAATTGGGTTGCGGCCTTATAGACAAAGACTGGACACGGATTCCCGAAGTGATTGTTCTGGATGTCAGAACCCCCAGGGTGGTTCTTGCCATTCTTGTCGGTATGGGGCTTTCAGTTTCAGGGGCGGCCATGCAGGGGCTTTTCAGAAATCCCATGGCAGAGCCCTATGTGCTTGGCATGTCATCGGGCGCTGCTGTCGGGGCGTGTCTGGCCATTGTTCTGGGAGTCGGAAAGGTCTTAGGCCCTTTTGCCATCCCGGTTCTTGCCTTTACAGGGGCCACTGCAACCATCTTTGTTGTGTATAACATTGCCAGGACCGGCAACCGGGTGCCCACGGAAACACTGCTGCTTGCAGGTATTGCCGTGGGGCTGTTTCTTTATGCTGTGGTATCGTTTTTAAAGATTACAGCTTCCATGGAAAGCCTTCAGAATGTGGTGTTGTGGCTCATGGGGTCTTTTGCCATGGCCACCTGGGTGGACGTCAAAATTATTATCCTGCCGATTTTAGCCGGGATCAGCATACTCTGCCTTCTGGCGCGGGAACTGGATATTTTTCAGTTTGGCGAGGAAACCGCTGTTCATCTGGGCTTGAATGTGGAAACCATCAAACGGATCCTGCTGATCTCCTGTGCCCTTGTTACCGGGGCTGCTGTTTCGGTTTCAGGTATTATCGGATTTGCCGGTCTGATTGTTCCCCATATGGTAAGGATGCTTATCGGCAGCCGTCACAGAATACTGTTACCGGCCAGTGCCCTGTGTGGGGCCATTTTTCTGGTCTGCTGCGATACCTTGTCCAGAATTATTGCACAGCCGTCTGAAGTGCCCATCGGCATTATTACGGCAGCCATCGGGGCACCCTATTTTGTTTATCTGCTTAAACGGAGAAAAAAAGCTGTCAAATGGTGGTAACCTTTGGTGGTGGTAAAAATATGATCAAATTATTCAATATCAGCGCTTCATACCAGGATTTTTCTGTTCTTGACAATGTCAGTCTTGAAATCAGCGCACAACGGTTTTACGGGATTATCGGGCCGAACGGTGCAGGTAAAACAACACTTCTTAAAATCATGACCCGTGTCAAACGTCCTGAATCCGGCGAAGTGCGGCTTTTGGATAAGGATATCAGGGGACTTACAAACAAAACAATTGCAAAAATCATGGCTGTGGTTCCCCAGAGTTCTTTTATCCCGCCATTGTTTACCGTAGAGGAAGTGGTGGCAATGGGACGGTATCCTTTCCAGAATTTTGGCTTTTCAGATACAAAAGAGGACAAAACTTTTGTGGAGGCAGCCATTGAAAAAACCGGCATCCATGCGTTTCGTTCCAGGATGATCAGTGAACTGAGCGGGGGACAGCGCCAGGAAGTGATCATTGCCAGAGCCCTTGCCCAGACCCCTCAGATCCTCATGCTGGATGAGCCAACGGCAAATCTGGATATCAAACACCAGATGAAAATTCTTGGGCTGACCGCCTCTTTGGTCAAAAAAGACGGTCTGGCCGGGGTCATGGTTATTCATGACCTGAACCTGGCAGCCCGGTTCTGCGATCAGCTGATCCTGCTTCATGACAAAAAAATCCTGGCCAATGGGTCGCCTGAAACAGTCCTGACCCCGGCCCATTTAAAAATTGCCTACGGAGTGGATACAGCTGTTATGGAAAATCCGTTGACAAGGTCCCTGGAAGTAACGGTACTGGACAGTGAAGCGGCATGACAGGGTAACCCATGAATCAATATTATCATTACAGCCTTTTTAAGAGGCATTATCACCATAGGAAGATCTTATAAATGAAACATCATCATATTTTTTCATTTTCAGCTGTTGTGGGACAGGAAAAGCTCAAGCTTGCCCTGATACTCAATGCAGTCAATCCGCAAATTGGCGGCGTTTTGATCCGGGGGGAAAAGGGCACGGCAAAGTCCACCACAGTCCGGGCCCTTTCATCCCTTCTGCCCGGCACACAGGTTGTGACCCTGCCGTTGAATGCAACAGAAGACCGGGTGGCAGGCGGCATTGATTTCAGCCTGGCCGTAAAAAGCGGGAAACGGGCATTCCAGCCGGGGCTTCTGGCCAAAGCCCACCAGGGAATTCTGTACGTGGATGAAGTCAATCTTCTGGATGATCACATCGTGGATATCATCCTGGATGCGTCTGCTTCAAAGGAAAACCGGGTTGAACGGGAAGGCATCTCTTTTTGTCATGATGCTGATTTTATCCTTGTGGGGACCATGAATCCTGAAGAAGGAGAACTTCGGCCCCAGCTCCTGGACCGGTTCGGGCTTTGTGTGGAAGTGACATCGGAAAAAGACCTTGAAACAAGAATCCTTCTGATGCTTAGAAAGGAAAGTTTTGATGCTGATCCCGAAGGGTTCTGCAACCAGTATCAAGCTGATAATACAGCATTATCCGAACAGATCGCAACGGCCCGTACGCTTTTAAAAGAGGTTCAATTTCCTGACAGCTTAAGGGCATTGGTGGCCGGGCTGTGTGCCCAGAACAACGTGGCCGGGCATAGGGCCGACCTAGTGATTGAACAGACAGCCAAGGCTTTGGCGGCTTTTCATGGCAGAGTCGAAGCCGGGATGGATGAGGTCAAGCAGGTGGCATGGTTTGCTCTGGCCCACCGGAAACGGGACCAGTCTCCCGCACCGCCGCCACCACCTGATCATTCCCCGGATAACAATAATGAATCCAACAACAATGAGCCTGAGGAAAACAAAGAAAAGCCTGAGTCGCCTGAGCCCAATGAGCAGGATCAGGACAAGCAAGATCAGGGCAGGCATGATCATGGCGAACAGGAACAGGATGAAAACAATACGGATGAGGATCAGGACGGGCAGGACGAAGAACAGCCCGCACCAGAACCTGAACCCCGTGGGGAAAATCAGGAACAGGACAAAAAAGATGTGCTGGAAAAAATATTTGAGGTGGGAGAAACCTTTAAGGTGAAAAAATTTGTCTCTCCCAAGGATCAGATATTTCGAAGGGGATCAGGCAAACGTTCCCGGTCCAGGACGGCTGCAAAACAGGGCAGGTATGTGAGAAGCACCACCCCTAAAGGCAGTAATGATATTGCCTTTGACGCTACCTTGAGGGCGGCAGCCCCTTTTCAGATTCAGAGAAAAGACAGCGGCAGCGCCATGGCAGTTATCCTTAAAAATCAGGATATCCGGGAAAAAATCAGGGAAAAGCGCATTGGCAATTTTCTGCTCTTTATTGTGGATGCCAGTGCTTCCATGGGTGCCAGGGGACGGATGAAGGCCTCAAAAGGGGCCATCATGTCGCTTCTTTTAGATGCTTATCAGAAACGGGACAAGGTCGCCATGGTGACCTTCAGGAAAGAACAGGCTTTTGTCAACCTGCCGCCCACCTCGTCTGTGGAGCTTGCCGGCAAATTATTGGAAGAAATGCCTGTGGGCGGGAAAACGCCGTTGTCATCAGGGCTTGTCAAGGGATTTGAACTGTTGCGCAACCATCTTCTCCGGGAGCCTGAAGCAAGGCCCATTGCCATTATCATTACCGACGGCAGGGGCAATGTGGCTTTGGGGAATAAGAAACCGTTTCAGGAGGTTCTTGACCTGGCAGAGAAGATGGCCCTTGAACCAAGAATACAGTTTATCGTGGTGGATTCTGAAAGCCAGGGGGCGGTTTCATTCGGCCTGGCGCAAAAACTTGCCGCCAACCTGAACGCGGAATATTGTAAAATACAAGATCTTAAAGTCAACCAATTGATCGATATAGCAAGAGGAGATTTGTTTTGAAAAAAAAGATTGTCTATCCCTTTATGGCCATCCAGGGCCAGGAAGAGATGAAACTGGCACTGATACTCAATATTATCAATCCGACCCTTTCAGGCGTGCTGATCCGGGGGGAAAAGGGAACGGCAAAGTCTACGGCTGTCCGTGCCCTGGCCCGGATTTTGCCGGAAATTGAAAAGGTGAAGGATTGTCCGTTCCAGCATGATCCCAAAGGCAAACATGCTGTCTGCATGGACTGCGTCCGCACCGAGTGCCGGGATATCATCCTGGGAAACATCCGGAAGCCTGGCCAGGTCCTTGAAACCGTGATGGAAGGCATAAGGGTGATTGAACTGCCTGTAGGGGCCACTGAAGACCGGGTGGTGGGAACAATGGATATGGAGCAGGCCCTGAAAAAAGGAGAAAAACAGGTGGAACCCGGCATCCTTGCTGCGGCTCACCGGGGCATTCTTTACGTGGATGAGGTGAATCTTTTAGACGACCATGTGGTGGATGTGCTGCTGGATTCTGCAGCCATGGGGGTGAATACCATTGAACGCGAAGGCATCTCTTTTTCCCATCCTGCACGGTTCACCCTGGTGGGCACCATGAATCCTGAAGAAGGCGAGCTGCGGCCCCAGCTTCTGGACCGGTTCGGGCTTTGTGTCAATGTGACCGGAATTTTGGATCCTGACGACAGGGTGGCTATTATGGAACGGCGCATAAGCTTTGATGAAGACCCGGAAGCCTTTGTCAAACAATGGGAAGACGATTCCCAGAAACTTGTGGAAAAAATCAAACTGGCAAAAACGCTTTACCCGGATGTCATCTGCGAACGCCCCAGGCTTTATGAAATTGCATCATATTGCCTGGATGTGGGCGTGGACGGACACAGGGGTGATATCATTATCCTAAAGACCGCCAAAACCCTGGCCGCTTTTGACGGCAGGACACAGGTTGAATCAAAGGATATTGAAAAGGCAGCGTCCCTGGCATTGCCCCACAGGGTCAGGCGTCAGCCGCTGCAAGATATTGTAACCGATGTGTCTGCCATGCGAAACCGGACAAAAGCCACAGGATTTTCATCATGATTCAGGTACTCAATCTCAATAAAACCTATAAATCCACCCAGGCGCTCAAGGATGTCAACCTCCAGGTGGACAAGGGAGAACTTTTTGCATTCCTGGGCCCCAACGGTGCCGGCAAGACCACCACCATACGGATATTGACAGGCTTGACCAAACTGGACTCCGGAACCGTGCGGCTTAACGGATTTGATGTGAACACCCCGGGAATTGACAGCCGCAGGCAGTGCGGGCTTGTGCCCCAGTCCATCAATCTTGACCGGGAATTGTCCGTTGTTGAGAATTTAAACATTCACGGCAGGCTTTTCAGGATGAACAAAGAACAAAGAATGTCCAGGATTGAAGAGCTGCTTGATTATGTGGAGATGGGCGACCGCAAGGCAACCCTGGTCAAGAACCTGTCGGGCGGCATGAAGCGGCGGCTCATGATTGCAAGGGCACTGCTGCATTCTCCGGCCATCCTGTTTCTGGACGAACCCACAGTGGGGCTTGACGCAGGCATGCGCCGCAAGATCTGGGCGCTCATTAAAAAAATCCAGCAGAACGGCACCACCATTTTTCTGACCACCCATTATATTGAAGAAGCTGAGTTCCTTGCAGGCCGAGTGGCCTTTATTGACAAAGGGGCCATTGTGGTGGTGGATACGCCGGAAAGTCTGATGAAACAACAGGGAACCTGGGCTCTGGACCGCCTGAAGGAAGATGACATGGAAACACTTTATTTTAACGACCGGAAAGAGGCCAATGACTATATTGCCGCCCAAAAAGACAGCTTTACCCTGCGGCGGGTCAATCTTGAGGATTCTTTTCTGGCATTAACAGGGAAAAAAGTACAATGATACACGGTGCATCAGCAGTTTATTACAGGGAAATATTGATATTACGGCGGCGGTTGACCCGGCTTGTTCCCTCCTGGTCCGTATCCCCGCTGCTCTATTTGATTGCTTTCGGGTATGCCATGGGAAAGCATGTGACTGTGCAGGGTCACTCTTATATGGAATTTCTCATCCCGGGCCTGATTGCCATGAGCAGCATGACCCAGGCCTTTGCCATTTCCAGCGAAATCAATATCGCCCGGTTTTACTGGCATATTTTTGAAGAGATCCAGGCTGCACCGGTCAGCGATCTGTCCTATGTGATCGGCGAAGTCCTGGCCGGGATGACAAGGGCCATCCTGGCTATCCTGGTCATTCTGGTTCTGGGTCTTTTATTCGGGGTTGTGATTTCCTGTAATGTCTGGTTCTGGCTGGCTGTCATGCTCAACAGCTTTGTGTTTGCCTCCCTTGCCGTGGGACTTGCCATGCTGGTCAAATCCCATGCCGACCAGACCCTTGTGACCAGTTTTGTGATCACGCCCATGGCATTTTTAGGTGGCACGTTTTTCCCTGTGGAAAATTTTCCGGCCTGGGCCCAGAAAGCCATTTATTTTCTGCCCCTGACCCATGCGTCCACATCCATCAGGACCGCATCCTTCGGCAATATGCCGTCTGTGTCTTCTCTTGTGATACTGGCTGTGACCGGGGGCGTGTTTTTTTATATTTCCGTTTTATGTGTCAAAAAAGCAAAGGATTGATAGCCTGAGATGAAAAATAAGCCCTGTTTTTTAAACAAGACCGTTTTCCTTATTATCCTGTTTTTCGTCTTGTCCCAGGCTGTATTATGGACAAACCGGGCAGCAGCGCAGCAAAGAGATACAGAACCTGTAACCCTGGACACGGTTGTGGTAACCGCCTCAAGAATTGAGGATTACAAAAAAAACAATCCCCACCTGGTGCAGGAAATGACACGGGAGCAGATACAAAAAAGCAGTTTTACCGGGGTTGACCAGGTATTGAATGCCATGCCCGGCGTGGAAGTTAAAAAAAGCGGGGCAGGAACCGGATCACGCATATCCATCCAGGGCTCAGGGGGGAACGGCAAAATCCTGGTTCTGATCAACGGCAGGCCTGCCAGCGCCACCCAGTACGGCAGTGTTGACCTGGATTCCATTCCCCTGGATATGGTTGAAAAGGTTGATGTGTTCAAGCCGCCGGTGCCGGTATGGCTTGGGCCGGGCAGCACCAGCGGAGCCATTAATATTGTGCTGGCCAATGAAACCCGGAACAAAAACAAACCCTCAAAAAACAGTCGTGTCAATCTTAAGGGTGGTTCATTCGGAACCGGCAGTACGTCTGCATCACACATGATGGCTTCAGATTCCCAGTCACTGAAATTGACGGCATCGTTAAGCCACAGGGACGGCAAACGGACCAACACGGACCGGGACAGCGGCAGCGTTGGGTTTCAATGGGATCTGCCATCCAAAGGCAACACCCAATATGATCTTTCAGGCCGGTATTACCAGTCTGAGCATGGTTCTTCAGGCCCTGTTTATAATCCCACCCCCAATGCCCGCCAGGAATATAAGAAAGGCTCCCTGGATTTTCGTGTAAAAGGCTTCTGGGGAGAAACCGGAGACTATGACATAAAACTGTTCATGGACGATCTGACTCTTGAAGACCGATCCCAGACAGGGGGTGTTGCCACCCTTGACGAACTGGTTGCCGGATTTAAGAATGAAGTCACATGGACAGATGAAAATAACGGGTTTTCCCTTCAATTGATGACCAGCGCATCCCATGATCGGATTGATCATACCTTAAGCGGCGATCACAAGAGAGAAAATGCCGGTATCGGACTGCAGTCCGACATCAAACAAAAGTCCATGACGATAAGCCTTGGGGCACGGTGCGACTATACATCCGACTTTCATTTCCAGCCTGCTGTCAATGCTGGTCTGAACATTCATTTAGATTCCGGAACAAGGGTCAAACTTAACAGCGGGTACAGCGTCAATATCCCGACATTCGGCCAGCTTTATCAGCCCAGCCACGGTTCCATTGACCAGGTCAGGGGCAACCCTGATTTAAAAGAAGAAGCCGTTCTGACAGTGTCTGCCGGTATCGTTCATGAGTTTTCTAAAGGCAGGTCCGTGGAGGTCACCCTTTTCAGGACAGATACAGACAACATGATCGGATATGAAGAGGGGCTGGATCTTATTAAACGGCCGGTCAACATTGATGAGGCATCTCGCCAGGGCATTGAAACAACCCTGTGCCTGAAGCTGTCTGATACTATTTTCCTGGACATGAACCATGTCTGGCAGACCAGCTGCAACAAGGAAAACAACAAGGATCTGACCTATGCCCCGGACCATAAATTCAAGGCAACAGTCAAATGGACATCCCCCTTTAAAACCCGTGTGGAAACCAGTTTTTCAGCCCTGGGCAGCCAGTTTTCAGACCTTGCAAATTCAGAAGAAAAAAAACTGTCCAATTATCAGACCGTGGATCTGAAATTTATTCACCCGATAAAGATTCAATCCTGCAAAACCCAGGCATTTGTCTATTTTGAAAACCTTTTTGATAAAGGGTATGATGTGCATTACGGATACCCGGATGACGGGTTTCGTTTCACCATTGGGCTGACAATGGAATTTTAACAAAAGTTGATTTTAAATACCTTTGTTATGAGTATACAGATTATTCTTGACTTAATGGTGCTTTTTTTCTAATAAATAACGTTATTCAGGTGCCTTGAGAGAGGCTGAAAAGGGAACCCTGTTAAAATCAGGGACGGGCCCGCCGCTGTGATCGGAGACGAACGCTGCATGAATGTCACTGGCAGTTTTATGCCGGGAAGACGCAGCCATTAGGATGACCCGAGAGTCAGAAGACCTGCCTGGAGAAATGTACGTGTTGTCAATCCTCGTGGACAAGGGAAAGGCAAATCCAATCTGCGGAAAATCAGGGAACCCCAGATCATTTAAAATGGTCCGGGGATTTTTTTTATCAATTCCCCGGGCAAAAACAAAAATTTGCTAAAGGGGAAAAATGAAAAAAATCTTATTGACAGGTTTGACGGCTGTCATGCTGCTGTCTGCTGTTGACACATGTTTTGCATCTGAAAAAAATCTATCCGAAACAAAGCTGGATGAGATTGTGGTTACGGCCACCAGAAGTGAAGAACAAATCAAAACCATACCCGCCAGGGTCGAAGTCATAAAGTCCCGGGATATTGAGCTGACCACGGGAGAAACCCTGACAGAACAATTAAAGAAAAATGCATCCATTGGTGTTATTGAATATGGCACTGATCTGTCCGGTATCGGTATCAGGGGATTCAGGCCTGAATTTTCAGGCATTACCAAGCATTCCCTTATCCTTATTGACGGCCGGCCTGCCGGTGCCACAAACCTGTCTTCTGTGTTGAGCGATAATATTGAACGTATTGAGATTTTGAAAGGGCCTGCGTCATCGCTTTATGGTGGTGAAGCCATGGGCGGTGTTGTCAATATCATCACAAAAAAGAATACCGGGGAATTGACAGGCCTTGTTGAAGCGGGATTTGGATCCTTTGATACCAATTTCCAGAAAGCTGCTGTTGGCGGAGGTCTCACAGACAGGTTCGATTTTGATATCTCTGTCAGGCAACGTGACCAGCAAAATGATTTTCAGATGGGCAATGGTGATTCACGTTCAAGCACCAGTTTTACAACCCGCAACGGTGATCTCCGACTGGGCATGGATTTGGGAGAAACCTGGAGAATCGATATCGGCGCTGACGGATATCAGGGCCTCGATATTGAGCTGCCGGGTGATATCTATAACGGGGACATCCAGTCCGGGAAAAAAGACGTGGACCGATGGGCCGTGGATACCACCCTGGGCGGCATGATCAATGACCATAACAATGTCTCGTTGACTGCGTACAGAACAAAAGAACTGAACAAAAATTTTCAGGATTATACCGGTTCCGGACCTTACACTGCTGTGCCCACCTATCATGCTCTTGATTCTGAAACCAACTGGATGGGGTTCCAGTTAAAAGATATCATATCCTTTGATACACACAGGATTATTGTCGGCGTTGATTTTCAGGACATCGACAAGGAAAGCCGACGGTATAATGCAGGCGGGTCAAGCCTGGCCCCGTATTACCCTGATGAAAGCCGCGAAAATATGGCAGCCTATGTTGAAACGGTCTTAAGTTTATTTGATAAACATATGACCGCCACATTGGGCTGCCGGTATGATACCTTTGATGTATCCACTGAACCCACGCCTTATTTAACCACGTTTACCCCCGGGACAGAATCTTTTGATACCTTCAGCCCCAGAGCCGGTCTGAATTATCAGTTTGACCGGGGATTCAGACTGCATACCACCATAGGAAAGGCCTTTGTTCCACCCACGGCTGCCCAGCTAGCTGCAAACATTACTTCCTACGGTACCACCACCACGGGTAATCCCGGCCTGGACCCTGAATCCTCCATCACCTGGGATATGGGTGTCGGGTATGAGACATCCAACAAAGGATTTAATATGGATGTTACGTATTTTCATACTGATGTGAAGGATAAAATTATCACGGAAAAGATCAGTGCCACCACCAGAACATACAGGAATAGTCTTGGTGCTGAAATACACGGCCTGGAATATATGGTTTCATTTGATATCGGTGTCCCCCTGAAATGGAACCGTTCCCTTTCTTTCTTTGTCAATGGAACCCGGATCTTTAATGCAAAAGAAGAACAGACAGACCATACCATGGAAGAGATTACAAATGTTGCAGAGCACACGGTCAATTACGGTGTCAATTATGATGACGGCATGATCGAGGCAAGATTGAATGCCAGATCCCAGGGCGGTATGAAGGACAATGACTGGCATACAACCGGATACCCTGAGATAGAATATCCCGGCTTTACAGTAGTGGATCTGTCTGGTGGCATAAGTTTTAAAGAACATCATAAAATTATGATCAAAATCGACAATCTGCTGGATCATGACTATTACGAGAAAAAAGGATACCCAAAACCCGGGCAAAGCTTTTATGTAAGTTACAGGTACACATTTTAAACATGGAACTTAAATCACTTATTGTGGGGCTTTTTCTGTCAATTGGTGCGTTTGCCGTAAAAAGCGGCGGCGGCCTTGGCTATGTGCTGGTGCAGGCGCCCGGCAGAGCCAGACAGGCCGTGGCAACTCTGGCGTTCATGGTAATGTATGCCATGCTTTTTGGCGCTGTCGCTTTGCTGCTGCTCAGGGTCAACCTGATGGCCCATATTGAGCTGTTGCAGGATTTTTTCAAGAGCGGGATGACCCTGCATTTTCTTGTGGCAATCCTCCTGCTGATATGGGGTGTCTTTCTTATGAAAAAACCATGGGGGCAAACACAGTCTGGGAGAGGCTGGATTCCCCTGGTATTGCCTTGCCCGGTCTGTTTTACGGTTGTTCTGTTATCCTGCAGTTTTCTGAATGCAGTTTATCCGGGCAGAATCATGGTGTTTTGCGCCCTTTATGCAGGCTTTATCATTGTCAGCCTGACTGTGGCATTTGCCATAACCCGGTTTGTTAAAACCATAGATGCGGCTCACCGTTTTTCAGGGATGCTGATGGTCTATATTGCCGTTTATTTCATACTTTCCATCATTGTTATTCCGCAGTTTGCAGATCTAAACAAAATTTACACAATCTCCACGCCTGAACCGTTTTTTGTACTTTCCCGGGAAAAAATCATTTTAATCCTGATGACCATGGCCGGTCTGGCAGCAGGATTTTTTAACCCTTTTAATAAAAATAAACATGGAGAATAATCATGCAGATCATTGCTGTTTTAAAAACATTTATATATCTTATTGCCTCTTCACTGTTCCTGCCGGTGCTGCTGATTCTGTCCTGCCTGTTTGTCTGGATGGTGGTCTATTCCGGTGCCTTTTTCCGGCAATGGATTCAAAGAATCAGGATTAGAAAACAGGCCGGAAACCTGGCGCAAAAAATTGCTTCAGGTCAATACCGGGACAGCCTTCCCTTTCCGGTCGTCAAAATTATCAGGACACTGGAATCCCATAAAGGGTCAGCAGATCATGTCCTGGTTATAAACCTGCTGCGTGATGCTGAACATCATATGTGGAAAGCTCTTGATCCTCTAAAAATAATGATCCGGATCGGGCCTGGACTGGGATTGATCGGCACCCTCATTCCCATGGGAACCGGGCTTGCATCACTTGGCCAGGGAAATCTTGGGCAGTTGAGCCAGGATCTTGTGGTGGCCTTTACCACAACAGTGGTGGGCATGGCCCTGGGCCTTTTATCCTATTTTTATTTTACTGTCCAGCGCCGCTGGGTGGAGCAGGATATTAAAAACATGGAACTTGCGGCTGAACTTTTAACAGGAGAACACACCGGCCATGAGATATCTTAAAACCAGTCAGGACCGGGGGACCGGATTATCTGACAACGATCCCCTGTCAGGGGTGGCCAACCTGTTTGACTTGGGGCTTGTTTTTATTGTAGGGCTTTTGATTGCGCTTTTCGGCGCCTATCATCTGGAAGACCTTTTGTCCCAGGATTCTGATATGACTATTGTTAAAAAATCATCTGACGGTCAGATGGAGATCATTTCAAAAAAAGGCAAAAAAATTGATGCCGTGAAAGTGACAAAAGAAAAAGCTCAAGGCAAGGGAGAACGTCTTGGAACAGCCTATAAACTTGAAAACGGCTCAATGATTTATATTCCGGATTAACAGCCATGGGCTGTCCTGGTATTTGATCCGGGCATGCCCACAGCAAAAAAGCTGAAATGCTGTTGAGGATCACATAAAAAAAAGGACATAGCACATGAAACGCCTGATATTTTTGATTCTGTTTGTTTTATGGCCGGGGCGCCTGTTTGCGGCAGACATGGCTTTTATGGTATTGGACCAGAATTCATATATTGCCAATACGGCAGTTCAAACCCTTGGGCTTCCCCTTGATATAGCGGTCATCACCAGTAATGACGTGATAAAAAACCCTGACGCAGTCAAGGATGAGGCCAGCCGGGCAAAGATTATTTTAGCAGATGTTATGGGCCGGGAGCTTGCTTCTTTTCTGACCGGACACTATGAGTTTGAATCAAAAACCATATATGCACTTCGCAGCTCCCGGGATGACGACACTTTAAAGAAAAAGGGTTTTGTTTTTGACCCCCTGGTGGCGGAGTATTATCAGCATCTGTCTGTGAAAAACATTCAAAACATGCTGCGCCTGATTGCACACCGCCACTTTGATAAAACCATCACCTATGCCCCGATAGTTAAACAACCTGGCCCGGGTCTTTACCACCCGGATGCCAAAGGCATTTTCATTAATGCCAAAGACTATTTAAACTGGCAGAAAACCCGGCCCGGGTTTAATCCTGATTACCCCAGAATCGGCCTGCTCTTTTTTTCATCTTTTATGACCCAGGGCCAGAATGCTCCTGTGGATTATATGATCCGGCAACTGGAAAAAGAGGGGTTTAATGTCATGCCCTGTTTTGGCCGGGAGCAGGACATTTTAAAATCCATTCTTCTGGATGAGAAAGGTTCAGCACGGGTGGATATGGTTATTGCCTGGTCATTTAAATTCTATAATGCCTTGACCCCTGAACTGGGAGAGCTTTTAAAAAAGCTTGATGTCCCAATCATCAGTGCTGTCAATCTTTATAAAGACACCATTGACCAGTGGCGTAAAAACCCTGTGGGCATTGACACCCTTGAAGTTGCCTGGTCCCTGGCCGTGCCTGAACTGTCCGGTCTTATCGAACCTATCGTGCTGTCAGGAAAAGAAAAAATACTTGACCCTGTAACCCAAAAATCTGTTTTTATAAGCCAGCCTGTAAAAGAAAACATAGACCGGCTCATGCCAAGGCTTAAAAAATGGATCATACTCAAAAAAAAGCCCAACAATGAGAAAAAGATTGCCATCCTGTTCTACAACCATCATCAGGGAAAACAGAATATCGGCGCCTCCTATCTCAATGTTTTTAAAAGTCTTGAAAACATTATGCATGCCCTTAAAACAGACGGCTACACCATGGGTTTGCCCCTTTGCGAAAAAGAAATAAAAGACCTGATTCTGACCTCGGCAAGAAATATCGGGTCATGGGCGCCGGGTGAACTTGATAAATTATTGTCTTCCGGCAAGGTGGTGAGACTGCCGGTTGAGACATACAAACACTGGTTTAAAGACCTGCCCCAGGATTTTCAGGACAAGGTAGTTAAACAGTGGGGGGGACCTGAAGAGCCCGGGATAATGATTCACAACAAGGATTTCATTATTCCGGCTGTTCAGGTTGAAAATATGATACTGCTTCCCGAACCTACCCGTGGATGGGGGGATGATCCCATGAAACTGGATCATGACACCACCCTTTATCCCCACCACCAGTATCTGGCAGTTTACCTTTGGCTGTCAAAAATCTTTAAGGCAGATGCCATGATTCATCTGGGTACCCATTCCACCTATGAATGGACTCCCGGCAAGCAGGCCGGGCTTTCGCCCTCCTGCCCGCCGGAAATCCTTATCACAGATATCCCCAATATTTATCCTTATATCATGGATGATGTGGGTGAAGGCATCCAGGCCAAACGCCGGGGAAGAGGAGTGATGATTTCCCATCTGACCCCCATTCTGAAAAAAGCAGACCTTCATGAAGAATACAGCCGTATGGCAGAATTGGCAAACGAGTATGACCGGGCCAGAGCCAGAGGAAGCATCACTGCAGAAGAAAAATTTAAGGAACTGATGATCCTTGCCCAAAAGACCGGTATTTTAAAAGATATCCAGGATTCAGATGAAGTCCAACCAGATAGAGTCCAACCAGATGAATTCCGGGATGAAACCGTCCAAAAACTTGGTCATTACCTTGAAGAAATTAAAGAGAACCTGATTCCTTTTGGCATGCACACCTTTGGCCGTTCACCTGATCCTGACCAAGCCAGTGAAATGGCAGAGGCTATTGTCAAATTCAATCCTGACCAGACAAAAAAAGATATTGCTGCCAGGCTTACAATGTCCGGGAGCAATGAAATCAACAGCCTTGTCAACGGACTGAACGGCAGGCATATCCCGTCCGGACCGGGAAATGATCCTGTCAGAAATCCTGATGCGCTTCCCACAGGCTCAAATTTTTACGGGTTCAACCCGGGCAAAATACCTAGCCCGGCAGCCTGGGAACTTGGAAAAAAAGCAGCCCAACAGATCATTGACAACCATTTAATGAAAAAAAAGTCCTATCCCCGGAAAGTTGCCGTGGTCCTGTGGGCAGTTGAAACCCTTCGCAACGAAGGGGTCAATGAATCCACCATCCTGTATCTGATCGGCATAAAACCCAAGTGGTCAAAAGCCGGAAAGGTGCTTGGCATTGACCTGATTCCCGCAACCCGACTTAACCGCCCGAGAATTGATGTCATGATCAATGCTTCAGGCCTGTACCGGGATCTTTTCCCTGAAAAATTACAATTTCTGGACAAAGCGATCCGCCTGGCAGCTCGACAGACTGATGTTGAAAATTTGATCGCCAGGCATAACCAGCAAATAAAAACACAGCTCATCAAACAGGGCATGGACCCGCAAAAAGCTGCGGAGCTGTCACAATTTCGCGTTTTTTCAGAAACTCCAGGGTCATACGGAAACGGGATCTCTGAAATGGCCGCAGGTTCTTCCAAATGGGAGAATCCCGGCCAGGTGGTTGACGTGTTTGAAAACCGGATGGGTTTTGCCTTTGGCGCAGACCAATGGGGCATCCCGGCAAAAGATCTGTTAAAAGAACAGCTTGTCAATGTTGATGTCACTGTTCATTCCAGGTCCTCCAATGTCTATGGCCTTTTGGACAATGATGACATGTTTCAATACCTTGGCGGTCTTTCCATGGCAGTACGCCATGAGTCCCGGAAAACCCCGGAAACCCTGATCACCCAGCAACAGAAAAAAGGACAGGTCAATATAGAAGACATGGCAAAAACCCTGGGCCGTGAAATGCGTTCCCGGTATCTGAATTCCAAATGGATTGACGGCATGAAAAAAGAAGATTATGCCGGTGCCAAAGCAATGGCTGATTTTGTTGAACACCTGTGGGGCTGGAACATGACCACGCCTGAAAAGGTGGATGCAGCCAAGTGGCAGCAAACCTATGAAGTCTATGTCCAGGATAAATACGGTCTTGAACTGTACAAATTCTTTAAAAAAGCTTCTCCCTGGGCATTTCAGTCCATAACCGCCAGAATGCTTGAAACCAGCCGGAAAGGCTATTGGAAGCCTGACCGGAAAGTAATGGAAACTCTGGCAGCCCAATACGCCACAAGCGTAATTGAAAAAGGCGTTGCCTGCTGTGACCACATCTGCAACAATCCCATGCTTAACCAGATGGTAGTCTCCATCATTTCCATACCAGACGTCTTAAGCTCGGAACTGGTCGAAAAGTTCAAACTGGCAATTGAAAAAATGGCTGGCAAATCCATGGAAAAACAGGTCAAGGACCGGAAGAACCTGTTGAAAAAACTGGCCGAGCCTGTTTTAAAATCACCGGCACAGAAAACAAAACCCGATCAAAAGGATTTCTCTGAAAACAGTAAAGATACAGGCATTGTTGAAGGTTATAAAATGGAAAAAATCGACAAGCAAGATGAATCCACCCATATGACCTCATCCGGCATTGAATGGATGGCAGTCCTGGTCGTCCTGGCAGTTATCGGTCTTGCGGCCTATGGCGCCGGACGAAAAGAAAAATAAAAAAAAGCCATGACTGCCAAGGCAAGCGGTATACAGGGGTTCTAAGCCCAAAACCGCGGAATTTCCTTTATTCTATATAAACAGATAGTTGGGCCGCGGGAGCATTTGAACAGAAAGTTCAGACCTCCTTACCTCTGGGAAGCTTTATGACACTTCGGTTCTATATCCATCAAACA
>JAHJLN010000345.1 GCA_018821715.1 Pseudomonadota bacterium
AACCCCCTGTAAAGTGCACCCCATATGGAGAGTGTCCCGCTCTTAGGCATGGAATTAAAGAAAATACCTGGAATTCTGTCATTTTCCAGCCGGTACAAATATTTTCTTAAATCATTGATGATCGGGTTATCTATCCCAATCTTTTCTGCTTTGTGCAGGTTTTCATAGGCTTTTTTTAAATCATCTGCTTGAGCATATTGAAAACCAATCAGGGCTGAAATCTGAGAATTCTGTGGAAATAAAATTTCTGCATTTTTCAAATTCTCCTTGCCTTCGTCCGGATAGCCTTTGTGAATCTGGATTGATCCTTTCATCAGAAAGACATTAGAAATACTGTTTAAAAACCGAAGCGGTATTTGATCCATCAACTCAACACACAATTGATAGCTGCGATCGGAATTGTGGTTGTTAAATTCCAGAACTGCTTCATTTACAATTGTTTTTATCTTGTCAAGATCTGCCAGAGGCATCTGCTCTCCCCTATA
Organism: Pseudomonadota bacterium; assembly: GCA_018821715.1. Taxonomy (GTDB): domain Bacteria; phylum Desulfobacterota; class Desulfobacteria; order Desulfobacterales; family Desulfobacteraceae; genus Desulfobacula. The sequence continues at coordinate 486 of JAHJLN010000345.1, forward strand.
CCCCAACTATTAAAAAAAACGGGTGACTATCAGCTCTACTCAAAATAAATAAAAGAATGATCCCCTGTATACTTACAGACATCAAACCACCATTGCCATTCATCGGGTGTACAGAACATTTCACAGGTTACCTGCCAGTATAAAAGATTCACCTTTTCTTCCTCATTCCGATAAGATTCCACACAGATGAATTTATTTTTTTTACCCACCCTTTCAATTTCCATCAAGGCCTTATGAAAGTCCATGCAATACAGATTGTGAAGCGTTGTAATGGATACCACCAGATCAAAGCTGTTGTCTTCAAACGGCAGTTCTCTTGCATGACCCACCTGCAAATGCTCTTTTACCTCTGGTTTTGCATTTTCAATTGCATATTCTGATATATCTATTCCTGCAACTTCTATTCCAGGTAAAACCTTTGTAAAATCGTATAGGAGGAAACCTTTGCCACACCCCACATCCAGGACTTTATCCCCCGGCTTTAAGCCATAATGATCTGTCATTGCCCTGGCAATTTTTTCCCATCTGCCGTCATATGTATACCCCCCATAGCAGATCCTTCTGTCCCCATCCCAATAATCATACCCCCATTTTTTTGCTTTTTGGGCAGCTTCGATCTTTGGATAGTCATTTACCCGTTTTAAATAGTCTCTTTTTGTACTTTTGTGAACCTGTGAAATAAAATCAACATAAGCCATGATAATGTTCCTTGAAATAATCTTTTGCTTTGGTTAACTGCTGTTCTCTATAATCAATGTCAAAGGAGGCAAATCTCTTTCGATCCTTGATTAACGGATCAAAAACATTCAGAATGATACAACACCATTTTATTCTGTATAATGGCAACAAATTTTCAACATCTGCTTCCAATGACTTCTCACCCACAATCCTGCTGAACCGGTTGACAACTTTTTTCAAATACTTTTCTTTCACCTGAATTTCAGGTTGACAAAAAAAATCACAAATCATTTTCACCGGATCATCCCAGCCGGCATACTCAAAATCAATAAAAAAAATTCTTTTGTCATCTCTTTGAATCGCATTATGAAAACCAAAATCTGATGGAGAAATGATCTGGCCGGATCTTTCCAGCACAGTTTCGCTATTGCTCAATTCAACACTTTTCATGCTGTTTGTAAATGCAGGGGATAACCTTTTTGTGACAAACCCGTGTGCTTCCTTATCCAGTGCATCGCATGGGGCTAAGGCCATCAGGCGGTCAAGTCTCTTTTGAATGGATTTAACATGAATTGCCCTGCTCAAACAGGCATCTGATGCTTGACTTAATGCTTTTGCCTTTTCGGTTTTTCTAAATTGCGCCTGGTTGATGACCTCTATGAATGAAATTGCCTGTTCAATACTGTCATCGTCCAAATCAGAAGGATTTATTTTTTTACCATCAATGTACTCATGCACTGCAAAATGATTCAAGGCATCAACCCATATCAGTTTTGGAACCACTCCTGTTCCACAGCTCTGGGCATATCCTAAGAACAATGATTCATTCTTAAGCCTGTCCCAGTTTTCCTCTCTGGATATAAAATACTGTTTAAGAATAAACTGAGCTGTATCTATTTTTAATTTTAGAAGCCTGTTGTTCCCTCCTTCCTGGATCGGCTCCCAGGCCATTTCATCAAATGCGATTCCTGTTAAGGCCACCAACTTATGCAAAACTGAAATAATTTTATTGTCCATAGTCATTGTAACTTCAGAAAATTGATAATTTCATCCCATGATCCACAGCGCAACATTTCCGGATAAGTTTGAATATGCATATTTTTGGGATCAAAAAGAATTTTTTCAATTGCCGGCGGAAAACCCTTAAGGGACAGAAATTCCGGCAGATCATCAACAAAATGTGTGCACCCAAGCTTACAGATACGGTCAATTTTATTTTCTTTTGTTAATTCAAAATAGGTTTCAACTTCAAGTCTTTCATTTAATACCCATTCCCTGGCCGCCTCGTGGAGGTTATAAGGGTCACCGGAGTAAGGATAAACCGTTTTATGGCTCACGATAAAACATTCAATTTTAAATTTGCGGCAACGGTCCAAAAAGTGTCTGAAGCCGGAATAAATCGTTGCGTCACACAATCTTGTCCCATAAATATATCCCTGCAGCCAGATCCATTTTTCTTCCAGGCCTTTGTTCCGTAAAAAATCCCTGACAAACCCTTTTCCAATCGGCAGGTCTTCGGGGATCAGGCCGCAACTCACACCGGCTTTATTAAACGCTTTATCATAACAGATAATCGTATTATCAAAATCTATGCCGATTCTCATTTTTTTAAACACCCTGTTAAACCCTGTTAAACTCGTTTTATAAAACTCAAATACTGCTGGCCCCTGCCAAACCAGGAAGAAAACCGGTTGAGGTTGTTTTCAGGAAACTTATTTTTCTTTATAAATTCCACAACCCCTGATGACACTTCAATTATCGCTTCAGATGTCTGGATTGAAAAAGTATCTGTCATCAAAGACAACCTTTGCAAAATATCAACAAGCCTTTCAAGAGGTTGTTTTTTTACCCCATGGTTTTGAAGTTCAATTGAAACTGTATAAATCTGATTGCACAATTGGATCATCCGCAGACCGGCTTCAGCTTCCACGGGATCAAATAAAAACCTGTAATCCAGAAGGTTGTGGACATTTTTTAAATACAACTCTTTTGCCATTCCATTAAAGGACATATCCTGGCCGTGAATATCTTTATACCATCTCCAGTCTAACAAAAAGTGTGGGGATGACCCATAGACATCAAAGGTATCCTCAAGGCTTGTTACTGCATCTTCAACAGACAGGTACGCCCCGATAAAGGGTTGAAGAATATTATCATAGATCCAGTCTTCAACAGGTCTGGACATTCCCTTTAACGTTTTTAGATGGGATGAAAAAACCGGTTTGATTGCTGAAAGCCTGTCACGGATCTCATGGCAATTTTGCTCATGAAATATGAGACAGGAAATGATCCGTCGAAGGATTTCACTTAAATAGGAAACCGAGTCCACACAGGTGATGATTAAAAGACCTGAAGGCGCTACAAATTTGGATATGTGTTTTAAAAACGTCTGCGGTTCTTTTTGAAATGGAATGGTGCCTTCACAAATAACCATGTCAAAAAGATGATCCGTCTTGAAATGATGAATATCACTTTCAATAATCTCACAATTTGAAATATCTGAAAAATGGGAATTAAACAGTTTTTTCAAAGACTGTACGCTCTTTCTTGCCCCATCAACCATGGTATATTTTTCAGGTTGCAGTGAATTTGTATATAGCGCATTATGACCGGTACCCGGTCCGATTTCCAGGACAGTTGCACCCTTGACCAGCACCGGCGGAATACCGCAATGACGGTATAAAGCATGACGTCTTTCCCAGTGCTTTTTCAAATCGCTTATATCCTGGGAAACCGGAGAAATCTGATGAAGGTTATAAAAATCAATAAACGGTTTTTGAATTACCGGTTGTGTCATGACCTTTTCCTCTCTGTAAAAATGACAATTGAATTCATCATTTAATCCAAATTAATGTCACCAGGATTTGATGTGCCGATATACCGGCACCCATTCTGTCCAGACAACCTGTCGGCAATTTTTTTAGACCCCTGGAACGGCATGGGAACAAACACTGTTTTCTCATAGACATTCTCAGGATGCAATACAGGTATGCCGCAATAGATACGGCCGACCTTATCCTTATCCTCGTCAACACAAAAGGCAATCATTTCTTTGAATTCACTGATCAGCCATGCTGAAGCAATCCCTGCACCGAAAATGCCGATATCCCCATTTTTTCCGATACGTTCCATCTTGTTTTTAATGTCCTTAAGCCAGTTCATGCACTGATTGATATATGTTAAGATATTTTTACCCTGAACGATCTCTTCTCCAACACTCTCTGTGTCGCAAAATTTTGCAACAAGGGTTAATTCTTTGGGGATAGACTTGCTATCAGAAAAAACAACCTTGAATCCTGCCCTTTTAAGAAGCCCTACAATCCTTTCTTCTGTAAAATGTGTACAATGGTCTGCGATCAGCAAATCAAAAGGATTCTCCATTATATTCGGAAGCTCAATAATCAGTCTTCCCTCAGGACAAAGCAACTTTCGAACCTTTGCAAGATAGTTTTCAGGATCAGGGATATGTTCAAGTACATGCACCATGCTGATAAAATCATAGGTTCCCTTGATATGGGAAATCTTTCTTGAATAGTAGTGTTTAACATTTTTAATGGACTCGATGGAGACTTTATTCTTTTCATCCAGATCAAACCCGAATAATTCCCATCCCGGAAAAACCATGGAAACTGTTTCCAGCATATTCCCGTTTGCGCAGCCAATGTCTAAAAATCTTCCATTTGCTGCCATTGATATTTTTTTTTCAACTGCCTCTAAAATTGAAAGTGACCTTACTTTTACCGCTTGGTTTCCCTCATTAAAAACAACCTGTTCCTTTCCCCCTGACTGATAGTATGCGTCGTAATCACCATAAATCTCTTCAACTTCTTTTAAAAACGTTTCATCGACACATTTTTGAACTGCATGGCATTGATTGCAAACCACAAGGCATCCTGAATTTTTCCACGGTTTACAATCTGATGTAACCCTGGAAAATTCTTTATAAACTTCCATCATGGTCACATCTGAACTCTTGCAGATATGACAATTGCATTTTGGCATAGTGTTCATGATTTTACTGCCTTTTTAATGGTCTCCATCACTTCAGGTGCCGATACCCCAAAGCAGGATTCAAGCCTGGAACATTTCAATACAGTCAATTGGGAAAGCAACGCATTATCCAAAACTTCTCTGGCACTTTTTTCCACCACAAGTCTGGATGACACGCCGATTTCTTCGGCAATAACAAGGGCCGCCTCATAATATGAAACTGCCCTGTTTCCGGATATGTGCCACACCCCCCCCTTCTGCCCCCTGGCAATGTCAAACAAAACCCGGGCCACATATCCGACAGAAACTGGTGAAAAATAATAATCACCAAATGCCTCGATTTCTTTTTTTTGTTTCAATTTTTTAATCCAAATCTCAAACAAGGGGAAATTTTCTGATATCACTTTACTTAATCGAACAATGGTATGGGCTGGATTCAGGTTGATCAGTTCTTTTTCCATCAGGTTTTTCTGGTATCCATACTCTGTGACAGGTGACGTATCGGCTGATTCATCAGGGTAACAATCTTCTCCATTAAATACCAGAGAAGAGGACAGATAAACAATGGGTATGGATCTTTCATTCAAAATTCTTATAATTTTCAATGTATTATCAACATTAATTTTCCTGGTTTCTTCAGGCTTTTTCTCACATTCCAAAATTGACGTAACAGCAGCACAAAAAAAAGCGGCTTTTACTTCAGGAGGAGGTTTCCAGACTATTCTATCAGAAGCCAGATCCAGAAACCTGTTTTTTGAGGCAATTTTTCTTTTTGTTGTCCAGAAAACCGGCTTTTTTTCTTTGATGATATGATCTCTCAAGGCTCTTCCAATAAAGCTGTCCCCACCAATTATGAGATATGAATTATTTTCCTCCAAGTCAGCTCACTTCTATCTTTAAATAAAATTAACGTGTTCCGGCAGGTTTTTTAATTCATGCAGGTAACAATTCACTTCATCCATCCTGCAATTGAATTTGCAGGTTTTCAAATCCAGGGTTTTTGTCACCCATTCAAGTGATTTTTTTCTTTTTTCACCGGTCCAGATGCTTTCAAAGGTCTGGTCCATAATGGAGCCATAACTAAATTCTTGTTCCAGCAAATGTGCGGAGCATCCCCATACGTTACCGGTTGCATCGATATAGCTCCAAAACGGAAGCGCATGACATTGATTATACGATCTTTTTTTACTGTCCCATTTCTGCATGGCATTGGCCCTGAATATGACTTTAAACCCCTCAGTATTGTAACTTTTTATGATTTCCCCGATGGATTCAAATTCCTCGTAAGAAACGGCATATTCATGATCATTTCGATAATGATGGGTATAGGGTTTTATCACAAGATAATCCACACCAACATCTCTAAGGGTTCTGGTAAGGGTTTCAACTTCTGCAGCATTTTCCGGAATAAGAAGCATTTGAGCACCGATTACGCACGGAACCTTTTGTTTTTCCCTGATTTCCAATGCACTGGTAATATTTGAAATCACCGTATTAAAATCTTTTTTTGCCGTTCTGTGCACCTTTTCATATGTGGCAGGCGTCCCTGCATTCAGGCTTATTTTTATCCATTCCGTGCTGGGCAGAATTTTTTTTAAAACTGCCGGTCTCATTAAAACACCGTTTGTTGTGATTGCCACATCAATCCCTGAATTTTTTGTATGGACGATGATATCCGGCAGATCCTTGTGTAAAAATGGCTCTCCTTCTCCGGCAAACATAATGCTTTTAACCTTTAAATCACCCATCTCGGCAATCCTCTGTTTTAAAACTGCCGTATCAAGAAACCGTTTCTTGAACCCCATAAAATCCACACTGCAAAAAAGGCACCTGTGATTGCACGTCCCGCTGGGGCTTATCTCAATATAAATCGGAAAAACCAGTTTGTTGTCCAACCAGTCGGAAACTCTTTTGACGTGGTACATCAGCTTATGGCTGTCTATTCTGAATTTATCGTTCATAGGATACCCTTTTATGGTTTATGAAGATACTCGCATGGCATCTCTTTTAAAATATCAAAATGGTTTTTCACCCGACAATGGTTTTGTCCAATCCGTTGTCCAGGGAAATGGTGCTCTTCCAGCCAAGCTCATTTTCTGATTTTACACAATTGAGCAGATATGCATCATCTTTTCCTGGGCGGTCTTCGACATTTTTCACATATTGATCAAAGGGAACACAAAGCTTTTTACAAATCAATTTAACCAGTTCTTTGATTGAAATATATTCATTGGTTGCAAAATGATAAATCTGCCCGTTTTTTTCAGACAGCATTGCACTGAATGTTCCTTCCACAACATCTTGAATGTGAACAAACGACCTGACACTTTTGCCGCCACCATGAAGTTCAATGGGTTCTTTTTTAA
>JAHJLN010000346.1 GCA_018821715.1 Pseudomonadota bacterium
AAAATCTATCTGCTCGCTCACTATCCGCCTGTTATGATGGAATTTATTAAAATCACAATCCGTGCAAATCTCAAGTAAAGACCTCAGGAAAAAGCTTAACCGCAAAAAAAAGAGGGTGTGTCCTATCCGATTGTATCGGATTTAAATAAAACCATATCCAGGGATTATGATGTCCTGGTGGAAGGTGCAGGGATTGTCTATAGAGGTCTTTTCCTTTTGGATAAAGATCATGTGGTCCGGCATCAGGTTGTCAATGATCTGCCCCTGGGAAGAAATGTCAGCGAAACGTTAAGAATGGTTGATGCCCTTCAATTTACAGAAAAACATGGTGAAGTCTGCCCGGCGAACTGGAACCAGGGCGCAAAATCAATGAAACCCACTCAGGAGGGGTTGGAGAAATTTTTCAAATAATAATTGTCTTTAATTTCTGCCGTTGAAAAACAAGGCTCAAAGTGGCCTTCTATGTTTGAGCCTTGCTCTTTTATCTTTCTATTTTACGGTCAGGACAGGACAATGGGCTGCCAGGATAACTATCTGCGCCGTGGACCCAAAAATGAGTTTTCCAACTTTTGAACGGCTTCGAACCCCGATAATTATTTCATCGACATTCTTTTCTTTGGCAAATTTTACAATATCTTCTCCAGCCACAAGTCCTCTGACCAACAGGTGGGTTTCACTTTTAACCTTGAAATCATCAAAATAAACCTTTGCCTGCTCAAGATTTTTTTCAGCACCTATAATATCCTGCTTTTCCGATTTGTCACCGCCGGGCATAGACGTTACAATTAAAATCTCACCATCAAATGCCTTGGCATGTTTTACCGCAATATCCATCAAATCCTTACCCACATTGGTTCCTTTGTAACCCACCAGAATCTTCATATAAAGCTCCTTGTTTCCCGTTATGTGTAAAACCGCCCCTCACTTTTTTGTAACTGTGAATATTATGATGCTTTTATCATAATATTCAATATATTTATAGTAAAACCACAAAAAAAACGATTTAAAATAAAGCATGCAAGTATTTTTTATATTATAGAAATAAATAGGAATCCGATTTATTCAATCCATAATTCTTTCTTTAACCAGAAAACAAAGATTGCAAAAGGGATAAATATCCACAGATTACGTCAAATCCCTTGCTATTTCCTGAATAGTATTATATCCAAAAACATGTTCAGTTCAATGTGGCTAAAGAAAAATTTATTTTTTTTGCATAATCACCCCGGGCATTTCGGTCTGTAGAAAAAGACGTGAACACAGGGAGTTGTCTTTCGGTTTCGGCATAAGCAAAGACGGTGCATAGATAGCCTGAATTTTTCTGGGCACCCTGATTTTCGGTCGAAGTATCAAATGATGCCTCGACTCTATAAAAAAGCGGTTCCCCAAAGGAACCCATGACAAAGGAGTAATGCAAGATGGCTGAAGGTACAGTAAAGTGGTTTAATGATTCAAAAGGGTTTGGTTTTATCGAGCAAGATGGCGGCAAGGATCTATTTGTGCATCATTCTGCAATTCAATCCCAGGGGTTCAAATCCTTGAAAGAAGGCGCTCGAGTGACCTTTGATGTTGTCGATGGCCCCAAGGGACCTGCCGCAGCAAATGTAGTCCAGCAATAAAAATTGATGTTGATCATTGCAAAGACCCTGCACTCTGCGGGGTCTTTTTATTAACCCCGTGTTTTAAATCTTTTACAGTGAACACAACTAAATTAATAAGGACAGAATCTTGGCGAGAGTAAACTATTCATATGAAAAGCGCCAGAAAGAATTGGCCAAGAAAAAGAAGAAAGAAGAAAAAAGGCAGAACAAAATAGAGAAAAAGAAAAATCCTTCCGGAGAAAAAGAAAGCCTTCCCCTTAAGGAAGAGTAATACAACAACATCTGTGATGAAAGTTTTATTTTAAAATTTTTTTTCTTCAGCTTTATTTTTTTTAAAACCACGTAAAAGGCTTGCTATTGTCTGCCCTTGTATTACCGTTTTCCCCTCTTGATTATCTATCCAGCTTTTTATCTGGATTTGTTCAGCTTCAGGATCTATGGCCATGATTTCAAACCACGCACAAAGTGTATCCCCTATAAAAACCGGGTGTAAAAATTCCAAGGTTTGTGATCTGAAAATTGCACCGAGACCTGGCAGGTGCATGCCCACCAAGGTTGAAAACAAAGCGGCTGACAACATACCATGAGCAATTCGCTGCCCGAAAAAAGTTTGTTCTGCAAAGCGTTCGTCAACATGCAAGGGATTTTTATCACCGGTTATCGCTATAAAATGGGATATATCAGCCTCGGTTATTGTCTTGTGTAAAAATGCCTTTTGCCCGACTGCAAGATCATCGAAAGTTGTCAATTGATAGGTCATGCATAGCTCCTTTTAATTTAGAGAGGAAACATCAAGACATCAACAATTCCTGCAACGCTGTTTGTCTTTTGCTGATATCCTGATTTCTAACCGCCATTGCCAGAGCTCTTCGTGTGCCGACAAAGACAGCCAGTTTTTTTGCCCTGGTAATTCCGGTATAAATTAAATTGCGGAAAAGCATTTTAAAATGCTGGGTAAGAATCGGGATAATGACAATCTCAAACTCACTGCCTTGAGATTTGTGTATGGTTATGGCATATGCCAGGTCAAGTTCCATCATATCATTTTGTTTATAATCAACCACCCGGTTATCCGGATAAAAGGCAACCTGGCAGGTTAATTCAATATTATCGATATCTTTGATCATCCCGATATCACCATTAAAAACACCTAACTCATAATTATTGCGCCTGTGGATGACCCGGTCGCCAATCCTGAAAATTCTTTCCCCCACTTTTAATTGTCGTTTGCCGCCAGCAAAGGGGTTTGAAGTTTCCTGGATCATCGTGTTTAAGTTGATAGTTCCAAGGCTTCCCCTTGTCATGGGAGAAAGAATCTGTATTTCACAATCTTTCCCATAATACTTGGGTATCCATTCCTGGTAAAGGTTTCTAACTACATCTAATGCAGAAAAACCATAATGCAGGGATGACCAGGGATGAACTTTTTTTACAACAGAAAGTAATTCTTCAATCCTGGTTTCAGCTTTATATACTTTTTGCAAATTCACATGTTCAAATTTTTTCGGGATTATTATTTCCGTTTCATAAGGATTTACGGGTTCATGGGCCCGAAACTCAAAAAAGTCCACGTCATCAGATGTTTTTGATACAGTGTTTTCTAATTGCGAAACCTTTAAATCATAAATTTTTTTCACCCTTGAAATAAAACTGATCTGCTCGTTGGTTGCTTCATCTGAATCAAGGAACAAACAATCAATTTTGTCCTGCCAGATTTCAGGACTTTTAAAAGGGGATTTGATCCAGGGCATGTCTCCATTATTTATCTGGTGAGCATATTGGATGATAAGAGATTCTTGAGCCTGCCGAAATATCTTTGTCAATTTAAAACAGGGAACAACCTGTGAGGCAATAATATCTTTTAAAACATTACCGGCACCAACAGACGGCAACTGGTCGGAATCTCCAATAAGCAGCACTTGAGCATTTTTGGGGACAGCCTTAAGCAGCGATGCGGTTAAACTGATGTCAAGCATTGAACATTCATCAATAATTAGAAAGTCAGTTTTCAAAGGGGTTTCTTCATCTTTTTTAAATTTGCCGCCCTGCCATCCCAACAACCTGTGAATCGTTTTTGATTCTTTTCCAATTACATCCATCATTCTTTGAGCGGCTCTACCGGTTGGCGCGGCTAAAAGAACCTTTAACCCCATGGCTTCGATTAATTTAACAATTACAAGCGTGGTGGTTGTTTTACCGCACCCGGGTCCGCCGGTAAGAATTGAATATTTCCGGCAGACTATGTCTTTAGCTGCGTTTGCTTGTTCATCACTCAGAAAAATATTTTTTGCTTTGCAATACAGCGATATCCACCGCTCAATCCTTGTGGTTTCAGCTTTTGGTGGATTGCCGATATCAGCAATTCTTTTTGCAACATACAATTCGTCAAAATATAATGATTTTGAATAATAGCATGGCTCTTTTATACCATTTTCCACGCAGAGCTCTCGAACCATGAGAAGCTTTTGTGTTTCCATATATTGCAACAGCTCAAGCAATTTATCAGACAAATCCAGTTGCAGTAATTCTTTAACCTGTTTGTTGATTTGGGACAGCGTCAGATAACAATGCCCAAAATTTCTACTGGCAGCAAGAACATGTTTTATTCCTGCCATTATTCTTTCCCGGCTGTCAGGAGCAAGCCCAATGCTTAAGGCAACTTTATCCGCAGAAAAAAAACCGATCCCGTAAAAATCATTTGCCAGCCGGTAAGGATCCTGAGTGACATTTTTTATGGCATCATCGCCATACTCTTTATAGATCCGGACGGCAAATAAAGTGCTGATGCCATGGGATTGTAAAAACATCATGACTTCCCGAATGGCTTTGTGTTCAGCCCAGGCGTTACTTATCATATTCAATTTTTTTTGGGCAATACCGGGAACTTCAGTGAGCCTTTCAATATTGTCTTCAAATATATCAAGGGTTTGTTTGGCAAAATGCTGGACTATTTTTCCGGCTGTTTTTGGCCCAACGCCTTTAATAAGGCCTGACCCAAGATATTTTTCCAATGCCGCAGTTGTGGCAGGCTTTCTTTCTTTTGCAATGGTTGCCAAAAACTGACGGCCATATTTCGGGTGAACGGTCCAGGAGCCTTCAAACTCCATTGTGGCACCGGCAAACACTTTTGTTTGATGCACGATGACAGTTTCCTGTTCTTGAGGATGACTAAACGGCATAACCCTGAGAATAGACCACCCACTATCGGGATTATGAAAGGTAACGCGATCAACAATTCCCTTGATGACTTCAGTTATGACACCGGTTTGATGAATCGCCTGTTGTCTCATCTCATCCTGACCAGCGCCTGTCTGGCGCACAACAAAAAAGAGGAAGCATTAAAAAATAACACTTCCTCTTTTGATAAAATTATCCTTACCGTCAGTGCATGGCTATTCCCAAAAAGACGGTTCAATACCTCATGTACCTGCAAAAAGCATAGAGTTGTTAATAATCACTCAACAATTTCCAGGATGACCCTTTTCTGTTCTTTTGCAGATGCACATGACAAAATTGACCGCATGGCTTGAGCCGTTCTGCCTTTTTTACCAATGACTTTACCCAGATCTTCTTTTGCAACCCGCAATTCCAACACAAGGGTCTGCTGAGCCTTGATTTCCTGGACGTCGACCTGGTCCACATTGTCTACCAGTGCTTGAGCAATGTACTTAATCAACTCTTTCATGACCTGTTCTCCTTTTTACCTGTCAGATGGTAGAAGAAAATATAATATGAGCTACTACAAGTATTGCCATAATCATTGCATCTCTTGGGAAACCAACCCAGAAAATCTTACAATTAGAATATCACAGCTTATAATAAACTCAAGCATTATTTATCATTATAATTAACAAGCACTTGTGACCATTTCAATCTTCATTTTTGATCCTCATCCGGCTCAGCCCATATAATATGGTCTTTATTAATAAAGAGGGTTTTGTGCTTAATGGGGTTGTCAATATTGCCGTTGTGAACCGTGACATTATACAGGATCAAAAAAGGTTCTCTATAGTTTGCTACAAGATCGCTTACCCTGTCATAGCCCTGGTCTCGATTGATATTGACCTGACCGTTCACCAGGGTGCCGTCGGCAAGTTTTAATCGAATGATTCTGTCTTTCACGTCTTTAACTATGGTGTCTTTTTTACTCAATTGTTTCTCCTTTCTAATAAGGAATCCTTTTGATATTCATCTATCAATAAAAAAAAATAACTTGAAAATGAATAAATCAACCCTGCCTGTCAAGGTAAAAATCTGATTCATGCATTATTCTATAATATGTTTTATCCATTTAGCTTGACATAAAATAGAAATTAATTAATTTAAGACACATGTTTTATTTTTAACAATAGAATATTTTATTATTATACCCGGTAAAATATTCTTTTTGATCAGGGTGATATAAAGGAATATGCAGTGGTCATTAAAAACACATCATCTGATGCTGAACGTAAAATGTTGTCAGATGCAGGATATGCCGATCCGGCAATCAACTACTATCTTGAAAAAAAATATATGGGTCATATTGAAAATGCTGACCAGGTGTCGGAAAAAGTTGGATCCTGCGGGGATATCATGAAGGTTTACATCAAGATGGATCAAAACAACCTCATTGATGACGTCCGGTATGAAATCACGGGATGCGCCGGCGCAATATCTGCTGCAATGGCTGCTGTCGATCTGGTAAAAGGAAAAACAATTGAATATGCATTAAAAATTAATGACGGCGATGTTTTCAAGGTCCTTGAAAACATACCGGAAAAAAAACATCATTGTATTCAGCTTGCCGTTAAGACAATGCATAAGGGATTACAGGAATTAAAAACCGAAAAAGTATGATAAACAATTTGTCCTGAAATTACAGCCCCTTATTTCAGGACAAATTTAAATCAAGGAAAAAATCATTCTCAACTTTACTATAAAAAAAATTATCGGTTTTGCTCTTTTTTGTATGGTTTTATTATCAGGGTGCACATC
>JAHJLN010000347.1 GCA_018821715.1 Pseudomonadota bacterium
ATCACAAAATTCTTTGTTTTTGAGTGTTAAATAGTGCGTAAGGGCCGGACAAACTTGAGTTGATCCGGCCCTTTTTTTATAAAAACCGATGATAAGGACGTGTTTATGTTTACCAGAAGACATCCATTTTTATTTTTTTTAATTATAATGACAACCAGTTTAACTTTTATGTTCTTAGGATTCGTGGTTTTAATATCTTTTGGTTCAAAAATGATAGACACTCAATTTGCACAAAAACATGCCGCTTCCGACGGCAATATCGGTATTGTTGAAATTAATGGAATCATACTGTCTTCAAAAGATATTATTCAGGATATTAAAACCTTTAGCGATGAAAAGAATATCAAAGCCATTATTTTAAGAATCGATTCACCCGGCGGCGGTATCGGTCCTTCCCAGGAAATTTACCGTGAAATCATGAAAACCAAAAAGAATAAAAAAATAATCACCTCAATGGGATCAGTTGCTGCCTCAGGCGGATATTATATTGCATCTGCAACAGATGGAATCATTGCCAACCCGGGAACCTTAACCGGCAGTATCGGCGTGATCATGGAATATGTCAATCTGATGGAAATTGCCAAAAAAATAGGCATTTCACCTATTGTGATTAAAAGTGGTGAATTTAAGGATATGGGGTCTCCTTTGAGAGAACTTAAAGAGTCTGAGAAACTGATTTTTCAAGACCTCGTGAATGAGCTTCATCTTCAATTTGTAAGTGATGCTGCAAAGGCGAGAAATATTGACGTTCAGACAATGGCAACGCTTGCGGACGGAAGAGTTTATACCGGTCAAAAAGCGCTTAAATTAAAATTGATTGATCGACTGGGGAATCTGGACGATGCGGTTCAGTGGGCAGGTGAAATAGCCCATATCCAAGGCGAACTGAAGCCTGTGTATCCTAAAGAAGATAAAATGGCGTTTATTAAAAAATTTGCAGACACCTTACTCAAAGATATCAATATTTCCGGCACCGTGACGGATAATCTCCGGTATATCATCAATTAAAGAAATAACGCTTGATGGGGATCCTGGAACTAATCCGCCGTCAATAACCACCTCAATGCTATTAATGAAATAATCATGAAGCAAAGAGGGGTCCTCAAAAATCTTTCCATCAGGCCGGGTGGCGCTGGTTGAAATGATCGGGTGGCCTAGTCCTGCGACTATGGCCAAGGCAATCTTATTATCCGGAACCCTTATCCCTGCAGTTCGCCTTTTGGTCAGCATCATTTTGGGAACCAGTTTAGAGCCTGAAAGAACAAAGGTATAAGGCCCTGGTAATAATCTTTTCATGTTCCGGTATGCAAAATTGGATACTTTGGCATATTTGGAAATATCTTTTAGATCAGGACATATAAAGCTAAAGGGTTTGCTCTTATCCCTTTGTTTTAGTGCATAAACCTTTTCAATGGCTTTTTTATTCATAATATCACACCCGATACCATAAAATGTATCTGTCGGGTATGCCACAATGCCGCCTTTTTTAATAATATCTACAACAATACCGATCTGACGTTCGTGCGGATTATGAGGATTGATTTTTAACAACATGGTCATTCATCGCCTTGTTTTTAATTCCTGTAAATTTTGGTTGTAAAAATGAAAATCAACAGGAGACAACCTATAAATAAAAATCATTTCTGTCAATCAAATCATATCAGCAACCAATATTGACCTTGCCAAAAAGTCTGCTTTTTGTTAAAAGTCTGTGTTTATATACTGATTTGAATTCAAATATGGCTGATAGCCTGACATCTCATTAGATTATCAGTCAATAGTATTAATAAACATTTTCCTTTCCGGAGGCTAACTTATGTCCAATATATTATCCGAGGAAGGACTGTCATTTGATGACGTCCTCTTAGTACCCGACTATTCAGCTATCCTGCCTGATGAAGTCCAGACGCATACCCGTTTGACCAAAGGACTTGAACTGAATATCCCCATTGTCAGTGCAGCCATGGATACGGTAACAGAAGCATTGACAGCCATCAGCATGGCAAGGGCAGGGGGACTGGGATTTATTCACAGAAATCTGAGCATTGATGAACAGGTCATTGAAGTGGACCGGGTAAAAAAATCAGAAAGCGGAATGATCGTTGATCCCATTACGGTTCATCCCGATGTCCCTATTTCTGAAATTTTGAAAATTATGTCAAAATACAGAATTTCGGGCATTCCTGTGACCGAGGGAGATAAACTTGTCGGTATTGTTACCAACAGAGATTTAAGGTTTGAAACTTCGTTGGAAAAAACTGCCAGGGAAGTCATGACCTATAAAAATCTTGTAACGGTACCGGAAAAATGCACCCTTGAAGAATCAAAAATCATGCTGCACAAGCACAGGATAGAAAAACTTCTGGTGGTTGATAAAGAGGGAAAACTCAAAGGCCTGATCACCATCAAGGATATTGAAAAAATAAAAAAATATCCCAATGCCTGTAAGGATTCGTTTGGCAGGCTCAGGGCAGGCGCAGCCATCGGAGTAGGTTCCGATATGATGCAACGGGTGGAATCTTTGCTCAGGGCAGGGGCTGATGCGCTTGTGATTGACACATCCCACGGCCATTCAAAAAACGTCATTGATGCGGTTAAAAAGATAAAGCATGCGTTTCCTGACTGCCAGCTTGTCGCAGGAAATGTGGCCATGGCGGCTGGAGCAAAGGCATTGATTGACGCCGGTGCAGATGCGGTAAAAATCGGTATTGGACCCGGGTCCATATGCACCACCCGCATTGTTGCAGGTGTGGGCGTGCCGCAATTAACAGCCATTCAAAACTGCAAAGAAATTTCCAAGTCAACCGGGGTTCCGATTATTGCGGACGGTGGAATTAAATTTTCCGGTGATGTGGCAAAGGCGCTGGGCGCAGGCGCGGATTCCGTCATGCTGGGAAGCCTTTTGGCAGGCACGGAAGAAAGCCCGGGTGAAATCGTTATCTTTCAGGGACGGTCGTATAAGACATACAGAGGAATGGGATCAGTTGAAGCCATGAAAAAAGGCAGTTCTGACCGCTACTATCAAAAAGATACCCGCGAAGGTGAAGACCTTGTTCCTGAAGGTATTGTCGGCAGAATTCCCTTTAGAGGAACCATTAGAGAAAATATTGTACAGATGATCGGCGGTCTTAAGGCGGGTATGGGATATCTGGGAGCTGCCACGATTCAAGAGCTTCATAAAAAGGCAAAATTTGTGAAAATCAGTGCCGCAGGACTCAAAGAGAGCCATGTGCACGATGTTATTATTACCAAAGAAGCGCCAAACTACAGGGTTGAAAGCACCTAATACACACATGACTGACATTAGTTCACCATTTTATCACCTTCATCTTCATACGGAATATTCGCTTTTAGACGGTGCCATAAGACTGGATTCATTATTCAAGCGTTGCCGTGAATATGGTATGGATGCCGTATCCATGACCGATCACGGTA
>JAHJLN010000348.1 GCA_018821715.1 Pseudomonadota bacterium
CAAAGAAAAACAAAAAAAGATTATCGGATACCTGTGCTCCTATGCACCCGAAGAACTGATCTTTGCTGCAGGATATCATCCCATGCGGCTGTTTTCTTCCAAATCAGATATTGTTCTGGCCCAAAGCCATCTCCAGTCCTATTGCTGTTCCCTTGTCAGGGGGGTTCTTGAAGACGGTCTTTCAGGACGGCTTGATTTCCTTGACGGTACCGTGTTTCCCCATACCTGTGATTCCATCATGAGATTGAGTGACATCTGGCGCATGAATACAAAATATGAGTTTTTTGCAGATGTAATCCTTCCTGCCAAATTAAACACCCAGAGTGCAAAAACATATATGGTTGATGTGTTGACCAGATTCAAAAAAGACCTGGAAACCGCTTGCAAAAAAAAAATCACAGATGCAAAGCTTCAAGAATCCATTAAACTATTCAATTTGATCCGCGAAACTCTATCCAAAATTTATAATCTTAATTCCAGTAACCCCGGGTTAATAAAAGGCAGTGACCTATATGCCGTTGTAAAAGGGTCCATGATAATGAATCGAGAAGTTGTGGCTGATCTTTTACCCTTTATTCTGGCCAATCTTGAAAAAACAGCCCCCCCTGCAAACACTGGCAAACGCATTGTTTTATCCGGCTCTATCTGTGATTCCCCTGATATATATACACAGATTGAAGCAGCCGGCGGTGTGATTGTTGGAGATGATCTTTGCACCGGCCAGCGATGGTTTGAAGGCAGGATTTTGGAAGATAAAAACCCCATAACTGCCATTGCTGCAAGATACATGGAACGTATGTCCTGCCCGGCAAAACATGTAAGCCTTACAGCCCGCGGTGAAAATATTGTATCCCTTGCCAGAAAAAATACGGCAGACGGGGTGATTTTCATGCTGTTAAAATTCTGCGATCCCCATGCCTTTGATTATCCATACCTAAAAGAGTTTCTTGATAAACAGGGCATTAAAAACATGCTGATAGAAATGGACGACCAGCAGCAAAATCTTGGACAATTATCCACCCGAATTGAAACATTTATCCACATGATATAAAAAAGGATTTTTCCATATGCCAGACATACTTTTTGAAAAAAGAAAAATAAAATCAGCCAAAAAAATGCGGGAGATAATGACCACCTATTATCTTGAGGCCATGACGGCCTCACAGAACAACAAAAAGGTGGCCTGGATCACCTCTGGCGGCCCGGTGGAACCTCTGGTGGCCATGGACATCATCCCTGTTTATCCTGAAAACCACGGCGCCATGATCGGATCATCCAAAATGGGGGAAGATCTTTGCATCAAAGCTGAAGATATGGGATACAGTTCTGATCTTTGCTCCTATGCAAGGGCCGACATTTCCTGTTCAATTGTCAAGGGCGGGCCCATTGGCGGATTGCCCAAACCCGACATGCTGATCTGCTGCAATAATATCTGCGGTACTGTTTTAAAATGGTATGAAGTCCAGGCACGCTTCTATAACGTCCCCCTGTTTATCCTGGATACCCCCATCTGCCATACAAGATACTCTGATGAAATCGCAAAATATGTCAGAACCCAGATGGATGAATATATTCTATTTCTTGAAACCGTCACCAAAAGAAAATTTGACCATGATAAAATGGCCATAGTCGGCAAGCTTGCTTTTGAGGGGCAACTTCTCTGGCAGAAAGTTCTCAACACCACTGCCCACAAGCCCTCTCCCATGTCAGCCTTTGATGCCTTCTTTTTTCTGGCCCTGATTGTCACCTTGCGGGGCACTCAGATTGCCGTTGATTTTTATAAGGAACTGATTGATGAGATGGAGCAGCGGATAAAAGACGGTATCAGCAGTGTCCCCAATGAAAAATACAGGCTTTTATGGGATAATCTGCCGGTCTGGTATCAGCTCAAGTGGCTGTCCGGCAAATTTTCAGATCACAATGCCTGTCTTGTGGCAGACACTTACACCTCTGCCTGGTGCAGTGCCATAAAATATATTGATGAACATCATTTCTTAGATTCCCTTGCCCAGGCCTACACCAGGATCTACCTGAACATCGGCGTTGACCAGATGGCAGATCAGGTGCTTGACATGATCAGATTTTATGATGTAAACGGGTTTGTCATGCACTCCAACCGTTCCTGCAAGCCCTACTCTTTCGGACAGATGGATATCATGAAAATCGTCCGGGAAAAAGCAGGCATACCGGTTCTCATGATAGAGGCAGACATGGTGGACCCTAGAAATTTCTCTCAATCCCAGATTGAGACCCGCATTGATGCATTTATGGAAATCATAAAACAAAGGAACAACTGATATGAATTTTGATCTGAAAGACAAGGGAGGTGCAACCGCCATATGATTTACGCAGGTATTGATATCGGTTCAATCACGGCAAAGGCCGCCCTGATAAGGAACAATCAGCTGATCGGCACCCATGTTATCCTCTCCGGTTATAACCCTTTAACAGCAGGTATCAAGGTCTTTGAGGAATTACTGGAAAAACTCAAGCTGTCAAAGCCAGCCATAACCGCCATTGTTTCAACCGGCTATGGCCGTAACAGCGTTGATTTTGCAGACAAGGCCATGACGGAAATCCTCTGCCATGGTATCGGGGCCCATTTTATAAATCCATATATCCGGGGAATCATTGATGTTGGTGGTCAGGACAGCAAAACCATCCTTCTGGATACCAACGGTCAGGTGGAGGACTTTGCCATGAACGACAAATGTGCGGCAGGTACCGGCCGGTTTCTTGAAGTCATGGCCAGGGCCCTGGAAGTGGAATTAAACCAATTGGGAGATTTCAGCCTTAAAGCCGACAAACCGTCAAAAATCAGCAGTATCTGCACTGTATTTGCAGAATCAGAAGTCATTTCCATGATTGCAAGACAAGAAAGCCGCGAAAACATTATAGCCGGCATTCATGAATCCGCCGCAGCCCGTATCGCCATCCTTGCCGCTAAAATTAAAATCAAACAACCTGTCATGATGACCGGTGGTGCCGCAAAAAACAAGGGTTTGGTTGCCGCCCTTGAAAAACGACTTGGATTTGAACTCATTGTAGGAAATTTAGCCCAGGAAAACGGGGCTGTTGGTGCTGCCGTGCTTGCGTCAAGGCTTTAATAAAAGTTTATCGTCCCTATTACGTCAAGTCTCAAATTATATGCCCACATTAATTGCTTTTTTTTAAAATTTGTTTACAGGTATTTGAAATGCTGATACGGAATTCTTAGTTCAGATTTTTTTAATTTTTCTGGTCGGATAACATTCCAAAATACGTTATATCCAGGTCAGCACAATTATTGGTTATGCACTATGAGGAAACCATATGAGAATACAGCAAGTTATACTAATAATCGTTTTATTACTAAACGCTTCATTTTCTATATGTTTCTCGAAAGATAATTCTGTTTATAATATTAAATTTTTATCGGGCAAAAATAAACTGCCCGCCAAAATAATTCTATTAGATAATCATTTAAAGACACAAAATCGTATTTTTTTTCTTAATAGGAAATATGGAGAAGCGTACTGTCAAATAGTTGAATATGATTTGAAAGAAGAAAAAGTCATTAAAACTCTTTATGATTCAGAAAATAATTTACCAATCAGGGAGTATTCTTTTGATAACCGAAATATAGCATGGTCTGTTATTAATATAGAAGGCGAGAACTATTCAGCGGACATATACGTCTATGATAATCACAGCAAAAACACCTGGATGATGAAAAAAGATATTCCCTGTGGAGAAGAGAACTTTGGATTGGTACCAATTAGCTTAAAAGTCAATAATGGTAGAATTGTGTGGATTGAGCATAGTATCAATGAAAAAAAAAGTTGCATTAAGCAATTTCATCTTCAAAACAATCAGGAATTGATAGTCCAAACTTTTGATTTTCTGCCTGAAGCGGAGCATATCAAATTTTCGTCCTTTTTCTTAGAATTGAAAGGCAACATGCTTTTTTTCGATAAAAGAGAATCTGAAAATCGAATTTTCATTGTACGTTGGGATGTTGGAAGTAACCAACAAGTAGATCAGTGGAAAGTAAAAGAAGATATAGTTCTTCATTATAAGAACATACAACAACAGTGTAATATATACTGTTCAACTGAATACTTCAGGGGAAATTGTTGAACACTATTATAGCGAAATTTATGATCTAAACTCTATGGAAATAACACAACAAAAATATGTAATTGATAGTTTTCAAAATAAAGATTATCGAGCCACGCTTAGTTATGATAAAGAGGGGGGCTCGAATGTGGTGGATTTCAAACTATATTCTGAAAAAAAATGAGCTAAAGGTGTACATAACATTAATGCGGTAGACCGCAAGGGGCTGTTGCGCCGGTCAGTTCCATGATTAAAAATGATAAAAGGTGAAATAAAATTGAGAAATGAGTATGGGACCTTTGTTTGATTAAAGAATAAAATAGGTATGTTATAATGGTAGCTCAGAAAATTTTGCTCGATAATGCAACATTGAATCAATCTGTTCGAATTTTGGGTGGTGAGTTAGTTGGTCAAATTGATGATGAAATTTTTTCAACAAGTCTGAATACGCTAATCAGCACAATAGTACTCTACAACGATATTTATGCCTTTAAAACTAATATTCACCCATTATGGGTGAAATCAAAATTTTATGAAAAACTAAAAGAAATTATCAAGCCAATTACATTAGGTAAAAATGAACTTTCTGATTTAGCACAATACGCATTTGCAAAAAGCTATTTCTTTGTTGATTCTCTCACTGGCAATTTTTATGTAGATGAAACACTGAAAAACGCAATTAAACAATTAAAGCGGAAAAACATTGTTTTTGAAAATACCCTGAAAAATACCGGGGCTGACAGCAATCTTTTCGATAGCACAGAAATCAGGCACACCAAGATTCATGCTAACTATTTGACTGATCTTTTCACAGCATATTGCAAACGCCGATTTGGTAATAATACTTTGTCCTATGAAAAAAGTATCGATTTTTTTATCGAGACATATGGCGTCTCTATCGAATTCGGATTGTCTTTATTATATTGGTTAGTTTATAGAACATTTTTCTACGAAATAGGTTCAATGTATTTTGTTGAACAGAAAAAAAAATACCCTCCATGCACATATTTCCCAAATCCCATTCGTGCTGAAATACATGGGGTTGAAGCGGATGTTATGAATGAGAATATTTTTCAGCTGTATAAAGATGTGATAAGGAGATTTGATGAGGATGCAGCAAGGGAATATGAGAAAAAGACAGGGCTTCGATTAGTTATTACTCCAATCCCAACTGTATTCAAAAGTGTTATACAAAACGCACACTCTTTAGAAGATGTAATTGATGCTGCTATTGATCTAAGGCAAAGTCGGGAAGCCACTAAGTTAAGGCAGCATTTAACCGATTTAAAATTAAAAGCTGCGCGAGGAGATGCGCTTATTTCCATCACAAGGAATATCGCGATTCTAAAAGATCTAGTATATTCAGAATGGGATATAGACCCTCAGAATAATAGCCATAACAATATGGTATTTACAATTAATCCATCGATTAGCATTGGGTGGTTAAAAGTTGGTATAGGGAGTCTTTCCGTTAATGCCATTTCTAAATTCCGCAAAAAAAGGCAACTTTCAGCTATCGTAAAATTCATTAGACCATTTTGCACAATCAACAGAGAAGTTCACAGCGTCGATAAGTGGTTTGAAATACCTGTTATTCAGTCAACTAAATTGAGCAAAAAACGAGATCGAATTGAGAGAATTAAACTCAACTCGGTGATAAAACACGCAGAGGCAAGATCAAAGTTAGCCAACAAAGCAGTGCCATATCAAGCGGAAGTGAGTTCCAGCAGTTTTTATGGTCTTTGGGACAGTTAAATTGAAACAAGGCAACCATATATAAAAACTTGAATCAAGTATACATTTGACTCTTACTTGAAATAATTTTCAACCATGAACATGTTACGGGTGAAACCGTAGATGTTCATGGCGGCATTGCACGGCAACGATGCCGTGCAATGCCGTGATTAAGCTTCAGCAAAGGAGATTGGCCATGTCATTCTGGGAGAAGCTCTTCGAAGGGAGCAAATCGCCGCATCCATTTCAGACGCTTGAGGGCGGTGAGCACGAACCTCCCAATCAAGTCCAACAGGGACAAGCGCACAATCATATGTTCACAACGTCTGGACGCTGAGCGCAGCCAGGGAAGCGCAGTCAAAGCTTGATTTCCAAAGGCCACGGAAATATTAAAGGGGGACCGGATGAATACAAATTCTCAAAAATTATGGAAATGGATGGCCATTCCCGTTTTTTTAGGTGGTATTTGCCAATTGATTTCTTTTGCTGCCGGCAAATACATTCTTTCCAAAGCTGCCGGCGGACAGATGCTTGGCAGACTCCTTATTCTTGGTTCATTTATCTGTTTTTTCCCCTGGCTGTTGGGAATTTGTCTCAGACAACGTAAGCAGATGAATATAATTGATTATACCGGGTTTACAGCCTTAATTGCAGGAATGATCTTCATCGGGATCTGGTTTCTCAAATCTGCATGGACTTCCTTTGAATTATGGAACAGCATGGCACTTATCCTGACTGTATGGGGGTACCTGGTGTTTGGCACTATCACCCTAAAGGCAGAGAAATTTCCTTTTTTATCAACAGCTCTCTGGATGACCGGTGGCATGATGGCGTGCGCTGGGTTGGCATACCAGTGGCCCGGACGGTTTATATTCTCCGGCATCGGGATGATTTGGTGCGGTCTTTATTTCTGGAAAGATTGTCGTCATGAAGATCCTGCTCAAATTGCAAACAAAAAAGAGCCTGCTGGCCATCGGTTTATCAGTTTGGATCTATTGAGGGGTCTGATCATCATGATCATGAGCATTGATCATGCGCGGAGTATGATTTTAAAATCGCATCCGTTTGAATGGTGGAATAGTGCTGTCCCTCAATATGGAACAGATACGGCTGGATTTTTAACAAGGGGGGTAACTCATCTGTGTGCACCAGGCTTTTTCCTGCTTATGGGAGCAGGTATGATTCTTTTTGCCCATTCAAGAAAAAAACTTGGATGGAGCAATGGGAAAGTCATGCATCAGTTAGCATTGAGAGGTGGTTTAATTGTATTGTTTGAAATATTAATTTTTGATCCAATCATTTTTGGGCAACCTTCATTTAGCAAATTTGGTGTGTTATTTGGTCTGGGTGGAAGCATGATCGCAGGTGTGTTGTTTATACGGTTAAACATGGTCACCCTCTTGATGACCGGCAGTTTAGGGGTTTTGATCACCCAGATATTGCCACCCTTTGTTCTTGAAAATAGTGGCTTAAATCATCCTGTCGCCTATCTTTTGCTGGTTCCACAGTTCCTGAGTAATTGGCTGGTGCTTTATCCGGTTTTTCCCTGGTTGAGCATTACCCTGCTTGGAATGGGACTTGGGAAAGCATTGCTGGATTACCCGGATAAAGTGATGGGGTGGGTGTTGTCAACCGGAGTGGTTTTTCTGGTTTTATTTGTTGCAGTTCGATGGATCGGTGAATTCGGTAATTTCCAGGCTGCTCAGAACGATAGCTGGATCGCTTTTTTCAATGTTGTAAAATATCCGCCAAGTCTTGTGTTTACTCTTCTGACCCTTGGTGTGAACTGTCTGTTGCTCTGTCTGTTTGATCGGTTGAAAAAAATAAATGGTGCTTGGAAAGATATCTTTGTTGTTTTTGGCCAAACTGCTTTGTATTTTTATTTTGCACACTGGTTTTTATATTCGGCAATTGGTTCAATATTTAATCTGGTGCCGGCAAATAGAGGCGTCATGTATCTTTGCTGGGCACTTGGCTTGATTCTTTTATACCCGGTCTGCAAAAACTATCAACAATTCAAGGGGAATAGATCCATCAATTCAATGTGGCGCATGGTTTAATAAAACCTGCTCCGAAAATCTAATCTCTATATAATAAATTTTCAAACTGATCATTTTACGATCCAAATTAAATAAAAAAATAAAAATTATTAAAAAAAACACTGTTTTTTTGCATTTTTAAGGGTTTTTACCGATTGACTTGGCAGTTAAAATTGATTATTTCAAGATACATTTCACACAATAAATATCATGGAAGAAATAAATTCAGGTGTGAATTTCAGAATAATTTTATCTCGGTTCAGAATCTTCGACAGGTCGATATGACAAACAGGTGATTTGAGTTTTTATTAAAATAAATTTCAGAAAAGACTTTCGATTAACGGTAATTGAAAGC
>JAHJLN010000349.1 GCA_018821715.1 Pseudomonadota bacterium
AGCTGAATCACTGGCAACCATTACCCGTAAAGATATAGAAATACTAAAATCAGCTTACAGGCACGAACGGGTAAAATCGTTTATATCTCATCTGAGCTGGGAGTTAGGCATTGATTGATCTAATTCAGGAGAAATTAACCTCTTATCAACCAGCCAATCAACTGGAAGAAACACATGCAGTCAAGGAAATTCTCCAGAATATTGCACTATATGGATTATGGCGTTCCGGCTTTTTTGAAGTAGCGGCTTTCCAGGGGGGTACAAGCCTTCGGATATTATATGGTATGAACCGGTTCTCCGAGGATCTTGATTTTATTTTAAAAACTCCCCTTCCTGGATTTGCCTGGCCTGCTTATCTTCACGGCATGACGGATTGTTTCAAGGAATTTGGACTGAATCCGGAAATATTAAACAAGAGCAGGATGGATCAAAGGATTAAAAAAGTATTGATCAAAGACAACTCCATTATTAATCAACTCAACCTTACATTTTTCAGGGAGAATCCGAAACAGACACAAAAAATAAAAATTGAAATTGACGTCACCCCGCCGGAAAATTCCGATTTTGAATACAGCTATCTGGATTTTCCCCTGGATTTCGAAGTCTGTCATCAGGATTTAAGCAGTAATTTCTCACTAAAACTTCATGCCCTGCTTTGCCGACCGTACCTGAAGGGCAGGGACTGGTATGACTTCAGCTGGTATATATCAAGGAAAGTTCAACCGAATCTTGCCCATTTGCAAGCAGCCTTATTCCAGTGGGGACCATGGGAACACCAAAAGAATAACCTGACAATCGACTGGGTGAAACATGAGCTGACGAAAAAAGTGAAAGCCATAAACTGGAAAAATGCAGCATCCGATGTCCAACGGTTTCTCAAGCCGATAGAACAGCATAGCCTGAGTCTATGGTGTGATACATTCTTTATTCACAAAACAAAAAAGCTCGGTTTGAATTAGGCGTAACCCATAAGCAACCAGACTCTGTCTAAAAACAACACCAGCATCCGGAAACAATTGGGTAATAAAATGCAATTCATGTTACAAAATATGTAACTTTTTACATACTTTGTAACATGTTTTACTTTCAGGACAGTTTTTCCCAAAAATGGAAACAAAACTGATTTAGAATTTTATCAATAATTAAGCAATTAACTACACACTTTCTATCTAAATAACTAAGGGTTTACCCTTAGAAAACCAGGTAAAATCAATAAAATTTTCAATTTTCTTCGAAACAACTTTACAAAAATCAAATCATGGCATATTTGTTGCTCTCAAAAGAAACGATCTACATTCAGGACAAAATGATATGTAATCGAAAGGGCGGAGCTATATTTGAAACAAAGGCACAAAAAATTTTTTAAGATCGCTCAAATGAGCATTGAAGTTAAGAGTGACCTGCCAATAACAGACACCACCTTTGATTCAAAATTCAAATCCTTTGAAATCAGCGCTCCCCTGGAAGAAAACATTGTTCTTTACCACCGGTTCTCCCCTGACCCTGCAAAAACAGAAATTGATCCGAAAAGCAGGATATATTTTCGACCCCCATGGGCCATTTACCAAAAAAATGAAAAATGGATCTACCAGTGGATCAATGCCGAACCGCCCCATGAAAATTACTACAGGACCGTTGTCACTGACCGGGAACACTCTTTTCTGGATATATATAATGATAAGGCCATGGAAAAAAAATTCCTGGAAGGCGGACTGACAAGCCTTACCATGTTCCCCACAGACCAGATCCTTGTGGGAAGACTTTTAGCCTATAAAAACGGCTGCATCATGCACTCTCTCGGCATCAGTCTTGACAACAACGGGTATATTTTTGTCGGGCATTCCAGTGCCGGTAAATCCACCATGGCGCAAATCATGAAAAAAGAAGCTGTCATATTGTGTGACGACAGGAATATCATCCGCAAGAAAAACAATGCCTACATTCTGTCCGGAACCTGGAGCCATGGTGATGTGCCCGATGTCTCCGGCATTTCCGTGCCTTTGAAAGCCATTTTTTTTCTTGAAAAATCAGATATCAACCAGATGGATCCTGTTCCGGATGCACAGGCTTGTTTTCAACGCCTCCTGGCCTGCCTGATCCGCCCTCTGGAAACCCGTGACTGGTGGGAAAAATCCCTGGATTTTCTCACCCTTCTGTCCCAACAGGTACCGTGCTGGAACCTTAAGTTCAATAAAACCGGTCAGATATTTGACTTAATAAAAGGAATGTAAGCATATGCGTCCTGACACGATTTACACCCCGTCACAAAAAATTATCTGCCGGGATATTATGGGAACAATGGTTATCGTCCCTATCGAATCCGGTATAGCTGATTTTAATGACGTCATGTTTTCCTTTAATGAAACCGGCACCATCGCCTGGAAATGCATTGAACAAAATAAAACCGTAAAACAGATATGTTCTGCCATAGCACTTGAGTATGAATCAGATATGGATCAGATAGAAAAAGGCGTTAAAGAATTGATTGACGAGCTCCTTGAAAAAGGAATCATTGTTGAATGGAAGAGTTAAAGCTTTCAGGAGAAGGCCTCTACAATCTGATGAAATCATTCTTCACTGACGGCCTTAAGTTTAAAATAAAACTTGTGTGTCCAGGATTCAGCATGAGTCCTTTTATCCGGCATGAAAGCCTTTTGACCTTAAAACCCTTTGACGTGTCTCAGCAGCCCCGCTTTGGGGATGTAGTCTCGGTTGCAGTTCACAAACACAAAAAAATTATTATTCACAGGATCATATCGGTTAAGCCGCCTGACTATCTTCTCAAAGGGGACAATAACAAGGTCAGCGACGGCTGGTTTCATAAAAAAGATATCTTAGGCCTTGTAGAAAAAATAAACTTTAAAAACAAAGAATACACCCCCAGACACTGGCAGAACGTATTGATCGGTGCTGCCTCGAAAAGCGGTGTATTAAATCAAATCATTCTGCCCGCAGGCAGACACCTGAAACACTTGATAAAATAATGCAGCCCCATACTGCCACAGAACAAATTGCAATTTCAGAAATGCCTGTCTGGGAACAGGCAAGAAAAGACCGGGTGCTGCTGTCCGTTGTTCTGGATTTAACCGCACGGTGCAACAATGATTGCTGCCATTGCTACATAAACCTTCCGGCAGACGATCCTGCTGCAAAAACCCGGGAACTGACCCTTGATGAAATCAAAACCATTATCGATCAATCTGTGTCCCTGGGGGCACTCTGGTTTGTTTTAAGCGGCGGGGAGCCCCTGCTTCGGCCTGACTTTTCCGATATCTATGTTTATCTGAAGAAAAAAGGCCTTCTGGTCTCTGTTTTTACCAATGCCTCTTTGATTACAGATGAGCATATCAAGCTGTTTAAAAAATATCCGCCGCGGGATATTGAAGTCACCGTATACGGAACAACACCCCAGGTTCATAAAAAGGTCACGGGTAAAAAGACCTTTGCTGCCACAATGAACGGCATTGATCTTTTATTGTCAGCATCCCTGCCCGTCACCCTGAAAACAACCCTGATGAAATATAATATATCCCAATTGGACAAGATATCCGACTTCTGCCGGTCAAAATCAGATCTGCCCTTTCGATTTGACCCCTTTTTGCAGCTTCGGCTGGACAAAAATCCGGTAAAAAATGAAACCATTCGATCCCAGAGACTGACACCAGATGAAATCATCAGGATTGAAAAAAATGATCCGCAACGATACCAGGCATTAAAACAGAAGTGTAAAACCATGGCATTGGAGCCTTCCGATAAAACCCAACCCCTGTTCAAATGCCAGGCCGGCATAAATTCCTGTGCAATAGGGTTTGACGGTACTTACAAGCTTTGCCCATCCTTGTCCAACAACCATTGCACATTAGATCTTAAAAAAGACACCCTTGACCATGCCTGGAACACTTTTACACCAATGGTTTTAAACATCATGCCCACAGACCCTGTATACAAAAAAACCTGCGGCGCCTGTACCCGACATGATATCTGCTCCTGGTGCCCGGCCCATGCCGACCTTGAAACAAACAGACTTGATGGTCACGTTCAATATTTTTGCGATATTGCTGAAAAACGACACCGCATGATATAGAAACTTTATCTTAAAATCATGAAAAAAAAGTAACACAATCATGAAAAAAAAGTAACACAACGGCGAAAAATCAACTTAAGATAAGACAAAAGTAACTGCTATAAAAATAACAAAAACCTTTAGATAAGAGCATTGGTGCGATTATAAAAAATATTTTTTTACTTGTCAACAATCCCGCCGAATGCCGGTACAATTATTGCATAATTCCCTGTGAATTAAGAAATTTTCCATATTAAACTCCAGAACAAAGAAAAAAAATATGGGATAACAACTTCCCTATGGATAAGGAGAACCTGAATGAAGAAAAAAGAGTATCAAGCCCCGAAGTTAATTGTAATTGTTCGCTGCAAGCCCGAAGAAAATGTTCTGACGGTCTGCAAGCAATCCAGAACTGCATGTGGTAATGCTGGTGCCCCCAGTTTTATCCTCGCGGCAAGTTAAGCCGATTGACACAATGTATATTCAATGATTTTCCATATAGCAAATTAGGAGACCTCCATGTTATTAAAACAGATAAACAGAATCTTTTTAATCACTTTATTCCTGACCATCGGGCTGACCGGTTTGGGAAATGCCGCGTATTTAGAGTATGACTTTACCATATCCTATATGGTTGGCACAAATCCATATGGCCTGAACTATGGTGATATTGTAACCGCACAGGTTACCTTTGATGAAGCCCAGGGCGACACATCAGAGCCCGGATTAAGCATGCACTCCGGAGCCATTGATACCGGATTTTCATTTTCCCTGCTGTTCGGCACCGCCACATTTGACGGCACTGATGATATTGACTGGCCAAATTTTCCGGTTGTGACCTTTAATACAAACAGTTCAACCGATACAGCAGACTGGTCTTTTAACGTTATTGATTTTTATACCATTGATTTCAATGAAAATGCCTGGATTTCAATCAACGTACCCCGAAAAAACGATCCCATTATTCTTCAAGCAGGCTCATTGCCCCAAATCACCCCGATCTGGGAAGTCAGTTCAGTACCCGAACCTGCCACAATGATGCTGTTCGGCCTTGGGCTGTTGAGTCTTGCCGGCATCAGCAGAAAACATAAAAAATAAAAAAAAGTCATCAACAGACGGGTCCGGATTCCCGGACCCGTCTGTTGATGTTTTTGCTTTACCCTTTCTTTAAATTTCCCTACAATATACAAACCATGACTTCTGATAAACTTGTCAATCTTCTTGTTTCTGAAGAACACCAGGCAGTTCTCAAAAAACTGTCCGCAGCCATGCCGGATATCATTTTAAATGACCGGCAGATCTGTGATTTTGAGCTGCTGGCAACCGGTGTGTTCTCCCCCTTAAAGGGATTTATGAAACAAATGGATTATGAATCGGTCCTGGACCGTATGCGCCTTGAATCAGGAGAACTGTGGCCTGTTCCCATCTGCCTGGACATCCCGGACAGCCTGGCTGCCACCCTTGAAATCGGCCAGTCCGTAGCCTTAAGAGACCCGGAAGGATTTCTTTTAGCCACCATGACCATTGAAGACAGCTGGCCCCTGGACATGGAAAAAGAAGCCCAAAGCATCTACAACACCCTGGACAAAACCCACCCGGGTGTGGACTACCTGTACAACAAATCCGGCAGAACCTGTATCGGCGGTGAAATCCAGGCATTAAGCCTACCCATTCATTCTGATTTCAAGCAGATCCGGAACACCCCGGCTGAAGTGCGAAAGACCTTTTCAAAGCTTGGCTGGAAAAGAATCGTGGGCTTCCAGACCCGGCAGCCCATCCACCGGCCCCAGTTTGAAATGACCATCCAGGCCATACAGAAAGCAAAAGCCAATCTCCTGCTGCTTCCCATTGCCGGCGTGACAAAACCCGGCGACTTTGATCATTTCACCCGCATGCGCTGCTACCAGAAAGTAGCGGCCCACTATCCGCCGGATTCCTATGTTCTCAACCTGCTGCCCCTTGCCATGAGAATGGCCGGCCCCAGGGAAGCCATCCTCCACATGATCATCGGAAAAAACTTTGGCTGCACCCATTTCGTCATTGGCCACGACCACGCCTCCCCAGGCAACAACAAAGACAATACCCCTTTCTACAACTATGATGAGGCCACCCTTTTTGCCCGCAATGCCACAACAGAACTGGGCGTTGAAATCATCACATTTGAAGAAATGGTCTATCTTCCCTTTGAAGATGAATACAGGATTGCAAGCCAGGTCCCCAAAACCATAGACACCATTTCCTTTACCGGAACCGATATCCAGAAAAGAATCCGGGCAGGGAAAAAAGTACCGGAATGGGCCACCTTTACCGAAGTAATCCAGGAACTGCAGAAATCCTATCCCCCCCCGTCAAAACAGGGATTGACCATCTTCTGCACCGGCCTGTCCGGCGCCGGCAAATCCACTATAGCCAAAATCCTGTATTCAAGATTTCTTGAAATCGGAACCCGGCCCGTCACCCTCCTTGACGGAGATATTGTCAGACGGAACCTGTCCAGTGAGCTCAACTTTTCAAAGGAACACCGCGACATCAACGTCAAACGCATCGGGTTCGTGGCCTCGGAAATCACCAAGAACCGCGGCATTGCCATCTGCGCCCCCATAGCCCCCTATGAAAAAACCCGGGCCCAGATCAGGGAATCCATTGAAGCCCACGGCGGTTTTTTTGAAGTCCATGTGGCAACCCCTATCACGGAATGTGAAAAAAGGGACAGAAAAGGCATGTATGCCAAAGCAAGAGCCGGCCTTTTAAAAGGCTTTACCGGCGTGGACGACCCCTATGAAGACCCCTTGAACCCGGAACTGAAAATCGACACCACCACCCTGACCCCGGACGAAGCGGCCCAGGAAGTCCTGCTCTATATCAGCCAAAAAGGGTATATTTAGGATAGCGGGGTCTGACCCCGCATTAATCAGGTTGAAAACAAAGAATGAAATAGATTGATTTATCTCTAAATTAGAGATAAACATATAACACATGAAAACCATCCTCTCACAACTTATTGATGACTTCCAGGAACGTAAGCTGCCGACACCCGTTTCCAGGACAGCTATTTTTTCCGAAATAAAAGGAAAGGCTGACGTTGTTATCGGTATGCGTCGTTCCGGAAAAACCTGGTTTTGTTTTCAAAAAATCAATCACCTGCTTGAAAAAAACATTTCTCAAAATCAAATCCTGTACTTGAATTTTGAGGATGAAAGATTGCTTGAATTCACTGTTCGTAATTTTCAGGAAATCCTTGATGTATATTATGGCAAGTTTCCTGAAAACAAAAACAGAACCTGTTATTTTTTTCTGGATGAACTGCAAAGGATAGATCAATGGGAAATGTTTATTCGACGGCTGCTGGATTCAGAAAACATTCAAATCTTTATTACCGGTTCTTCTTCAAAACTATTGAGTACGGAAATTGCCACAAGTCTTCGAGGCCGTTCTTTGACAACAGAAATATTCCCATTCAGTTTTCAGGAGTTTTTAAGATATCATGGCCTGTTTGCCGATAAACCCAAAACATTTGGTTCAAAAACCGCCGCAATCTTAAGAAAAGCTGTAAAAGAATATTCTCAAAACGGTGGTTTCCCTGAAGTTCAAAACATTGACCCCAATATAAAAACCGAAATACTGCAAGGTTACATAGACGCTGTTCTGCTAAAAGATGTCATAGAGCGGCACAAGGTAAATAACATCACGGCAATAAAACATTTGGTCAAGACACTGATACATTCATCCGGCAAAAAATTCAGCGTAAACAAATTCTATAACACCCTGAAAAGCATGTCTGTAAAATGTACAAAAAATAACCTGTACAACTATCTGGATCACCTGACCGATGCCTTTGTCTTTTACCGGGTCCCCATACACAGCCGATCTGAAAAATCAAGAATGATCAACCCGGTAAAAATATATACCATTGACACCGGCCTTATTAATGCCATGACCTTTCAAAATACATCAGACTTTGGCCCGATTCTGGAAAACATGGTATTTATGCAATTGCGCCGAAACAATTACCAGAT
>JAHJLN010000039.1 GCA_018821715.1 Pseudomonadota bacterium
ATGGATTATAGTTAAATTTAATTTGTTTTACACCCCGGTATGTTGTAAACTTATTTTTCGCGTTTTATTCATAAGGATACGGTTTCCAATGGAAAATATTAATTTTATAAAAATTCTTTTCAATAGTATTCAAAAACCGTTATTAAGATGGCTTTTATTGATCACTATAGGGGCGGCAGTCTTTTTTCCGATATATAATTTTTATTTTGTTTTTCCGCAGTTTGTTAACCAGTTGACAAAATATACAGAAGATGTAGCCGTAAGAGTTGCAGAGCATTTAAAAGATACAATTTCCAGCAAAGGTATAGCGTTGACAGACCAGTCCTTTAACAAAACAGTTAAAAAAGAAATATTAAAAGTGATGAAGGATTTGCGTCTGGAAAAAATAAAAATTTTTTCAAAATCAGGCGAAATATTATTTTCATCAAACCCAAAAGAGGTAGGGCTAAAGAATAATTATGATTATTTTCATACTCAAATTGCTTTAGGAAATATTTATTCTAAACGGGTCCAAAAAAACACAAAAACCATGGAGGGAAGGATTGTTGATATTGAAGTGGTTGAAAGCTATGTGCCATTGATGTCAGAAGGTGTTTTTTTAGGTGCCATTGAAGTCTATTACGACATTACCAACGATAGCAAAGCATTAACCCTGTTGTTGGATCGGCTCAAAATTTCAATTATTGCTTTTTCTTTTATTTTTCTTTCAATTTTTTTTATAATTATTTTTAAAGCGAGCCGGAATATTCTTGAAAGGGACATTGCTGAAACTTCATTAAAAAAAATTCATGAAAACCTTGAAAAAAAAGTTGCAGAAAGAACAGCACAATTGAAAGAGACAAATCAATCTTTAATCATTGAGATAGAAGAACATAGAATGTCTGACCTTGCGCTTCGTGAAAGCGAAACACGATTAAGGTCTATATTGGAAGCAAATCCAGACCCAATGATAATGTATGATCTAAAAGGGCATCCTCAATATATTAATCCTGAATTTACGAAATTGTTCGGGTGGTCTTTAGAGGAGTTGAAAGGAAGAGTCATTCCCTTTGTTCCGGAAGATCAGAAACAATTCTCTGCTGAGAAAATAAAAGAAATATACCAAACAGGAAAAACGGTAACATTTGAAACAAAAAGATTTACCAAAGGTAACCACCATCTTGATGTCTTAATTAGCGCAGCGGTCACAAGAAAATTGAATGGAAAACCGGTTGGAATGGTGGTTAATATTACGAACATCAGTGAGAAAAAAGCGGTTGAAGCACAAAACAAACAGGCACGAAGACTGGAATCCATTGGAACTCTTGCCGGTGGTATTGCCCATGATTTTAATAATATACTGTCTGTCATTTTTGGTTATTCTCAACTGGCTAAAATGAATATTGAAGACAAAGAAAAACTCAATGATAATATTGATCAGATACTCAAAGGCGCACAAAGAGCGGCTGAACTGGTTCATCAAATACTTACCTTCAGCCGGCAGTCTGAGCATAAAAAACAGCCTTTAAACGTTTTTATTCTGGTAAAAGAGGCGCTTAAATTACTTCGGTCCTCAATACCCTCAACAATCGACATAAAAGAAACTGATTTTTCAGAGGCTGCCGTCATGGCAGATCCTATCCAGATTCATCAGGTTATTATGAATCTTTGTACCAATGCCTATCAGGCAATGTATGAAAAGGGCGGTGTATTAACTGTCGGATTAAAAGAAGTAGACATTCCAGGACAGGATAACATTTTAGAACTCAACATGATATCCGGCAAATATCTTAGACTTGAAGTGAGTGATACAGGATATGGAATTGGTTCTGAGGTCATGGATAAAATATTTGATCCGTATTTTACGACAAAAGAGCCGGATAAAGGCACGGGTCTTGGACTGGCAGTTGTTCATGGTATTGTTAAGGATCATAATGGTTATTTAAAAGTATACAGTAAAAAAGACCAGGGTACGACATTTTATGTATTTTTACCTGTATCAGAAAAAAAAGCCGGCATAACGATTCTTAAAAAGGCTGAGGCGCATTTGGTTGGTGGAACAGAAAACATAATGGTTGTAGACGATGAAGAAAATATCCGGTCTTCAATTCAGGCGTTTTTAGAAAATCAAGGCTATCAAATTTTTTCCTTTGCCAATGGCGAAGAAGCCTTACAGGCATTTAAAAAAGATCCAAAAATAGTTGATTTCATTATTACAGATATGACCATGCCTGTTTTAACAGGGGATGTATTGGCAAAAAAAGTCTTAAAAATTAGACCGAACTTCCCTATTATTCTTTGTTCAGGTTATAGTGAAAAAATTTCTGAAGAAGAAATTAGAAAAATTGGGGTTTATAAATTTATGCAAAAGCCCATTATTTTAAATAATCTAGCGAAAACAATTCGTAAAAAATTAGATGACGATAAAAAAAATAAAATCGCGACAGAAATGGATCTATTATGAATATCAATAAAAAAATTACACACCTGATTGTTTATTTGTTTATCTTTTTTATTATTTCAAGCTGTGGAAATGCTGCTGAAAATAAATCCTATCAAAATATTGATAC
>JAHJLN010000350.1 GCA_018821715.1 Pseudomonadota bacterium
CTGCCACACGGCTTCTTTTTCCAGGGTTTACAACAACAATCAGGGCATCCACAGATCCTGAGGTCGCTCTTCCCAAATGCTCAATGCCGGCTTCCATATCCATAACCACCACTTCATTCCTCGCCAGAACAAGGTGATTCATCAAGGCTTTTAAAATGGTTGCTTCAGGGCAGATGCATCCTGATCCTCCCTGTTGAACCGTTCCCATGACCAGCAGTTTGACCCCGTCTTTTTCAATGGAAAAGCGATCCGGAATATCATCCACTTTGGGATTCAAGGTAAAAAATCCGCCCATGGTTCCGGGTTTAGCTCCGGTTCGCTCTGCAATCAGATCAGACAGTTCCGACACCGGGGTAATGGGTTTGGATTCATCAATGCCAAGACCTGCGGCCAGATTGGAAACAGGATCAGCATCAATGGCAATGACTTTTGTATCTTTATTTAGTGCGGCAATGGCCCGTGCAATTAAAGAAGTAATGGTTGTTTTACCCACACCGCCTTTACCGCCGACTGCAAGTTTTAAACTCAAGATTTCAACTCCTGTGATTAATTTAAATAATCCAAAATCGTACCTTTTTCATCCAGCAGATAGATTTTATGTCCATTTTCGTTTGCAACGCCCAGAAGGTCATCATCAATAACAGCCTGGACTGCATATTTCCCGTTAAAAAGATCCTTTGGCATCAGCGCAAAGCATGCGTTTGCCTGTTCTTTTGTTTTAAAGGCCGGGATGAATTTTTCCTTTGTTTTTCCATCACTGAATCCAACATATTGTTCCGTTGATGTGCCGGGATCCTGAATGATGATGTAGTACCAATTTTCATCAATTTCAATATGTTCAAATTGTTCTTCCAATTTCAATTATCCTCTGTGTTGTTGGTTGTATCAAATATAAGGCATTTATCTAAAAAATAAAGTAAAAACCCGATTAAAAAACAAAAAGCCCCCGGCAGTTAAGACCAGGGGCTTTTAAATGATTGAATTTTGATGGTATTAAATATCGAGCCAGGAGTCTGAATAGAGAGTTTCACCCATAATGACTTTATAGGTTTTTGCATAATCCTGCATCTCTTTATCAAGGCCTGCAATATTGGGTTCATTGCCGTCCATCATACCGTAAATCAGGTCGACAATATCCTGACGCTGACCTTTGGCAATGGCGGTCAATTGTTTGTCAAGAGGATCTGAAATAACAGCCTTCATCCCGTATTTTTCAAGCATTACCATGTAGGTCTGATTGAGAATACCGCGAAGATGTTCCGGTGGTCCGTTGGAAATATTGGAAAGACCGCAGGTGGATTTTGCACCCGGTGCCATATCTTCAAGCATCATCTGGAAATTCATAAGGCTCATCAACTGTTGTTGCTGAATGTTGACAGGTGTTACAATTCCGTCTACCCAGATTCTTTCATTGGCAATGCCGGCTTCATTGGCAAAATAAATCAGTTCA
This sequence comes from Pseudomonadota bacterium, assembly GCA_018821715.1. GTDB lineage: Bacteria > Desulfobacterota > Desulfobacteria > Desulfobacterales > Desulfobacteraceae > Desulfobacula. The sequence continues at coordinate 1,451 of JAHJLN010000350.1, forward strand.
ACAGCCAGTGCCGCTCTTTCATTTTCATCTCTAGGAAGGCCGTCCGGGCCCCACATCAAGGCTACAAAGTCAGCATCATATTGTGCGGCAATGGGTACCATTCTTTCATATCTTTCAGGCCGTGCCATGATCGAATTGATGATATGCGGTTTATCCGCAGGTTTGCAAACTTTAAGTCCTGCTTCAATGGCATCAATGTTAGAGGAGTCAAGAAGCAGGGGCATTCCCGGAACTGCTTCCTGAACAACATTAACAACCCAGGGCATTAATTCTGTTCCGAATTTTTTTGCCGGACCCAGGTTGATGTCGATATAATCCATTCCCAGTTCTTTTTGTCTGACAACTTCTTCCTGGATAGGGACTGGATTACGTTTGGCTGGATCTGCTTCTTTGAATTCTTTTCCAATAACTTTGGAAATGACGTTCAGACTTTCACCAAATAGTATCATATTTTCTTCCTTTTATTTATTGAATGGTTCATTTTTTAAGCCGGGACAAATAAAATTGCCCCGGTTTTTTTAAATTTATTTGGTTTTCAGGAATGCAGGCAGATGCGCGGCTTCCCTTGGGCCGACCGTAATGGTCCAGCCGGGAAGTTCTTCTTCTATATCGCCTGCAATGGCTGCAGCATACCCTGGAATAATCAGTTCAGTATGTTTTACCTTATCCATTATACCGCTCTTTTTAACAAACATTCCCACATCATCACCGCCAAACTTGCCGGCTGCCCAGGCAGTCAGAACGGAAAGACCTTCAGAGTCTTTGATCAATAACCATGCAGGAACTTTACTGGCTTCGATTTCACCGGAAACAATAAAATAGGTCAATGCAAAGTTAGTGGTCACAAGCACTGGGGAATTTTCATCCGGGTTACCGATCTCAAAAATACCTTCGGTAACGGTCATGGGTCTCTGGGGATCTGTATAGATATTGAGTCGTTCAAGCAACAAGGGGAAGAGGGATTCTGCTCTGAAATCAGACAACACGACAATTCCGCCATACTTGGCGATCATCATTCCGGCGATAAGTGTTTCCATATCAAGGTTGGATGCCATCTCGCACGGGAAGGTAATGGTTGGAAAGCCAAGCGCCTTGTTTGACGCTTTCAGGGCAGCACGCCGAATGGCAACCTGATCTTCAAGGGCCTGTTTGATTTCTCTTGAACCCGGATCCAGAACAAGATCTTTAAGTCCCATACCGGTTAGTTTGGTTGTCAATGACTGGAGTGCATCAACAGAATCTGCTTTAACCGCCAGGGGCAGATCAAATTCTTTTGCAAGTGCACCCATTGCATCCACGTTTTCAGCAGTCGCAGCATAAAGCAGCGGACGTTTAAACCCTGCGACTTCAATTCCTTTTTTCATTACATCAAGGTCCTGGGTCATCAGAACCAGGTTGAACTCAGATTCTTTGGCAATCTTGCCTGCAACAGCAGCAAATGCAGCTGCACCGTTTCCGGCATCTTTAACAACCAGAAGCTCAGGTCTTAAATTAAATCCAACCCGTTCATACTGGAAGGCATTGTATATTTTAAGGGCTTTATCAAGTTCAGCAGCATCAATATCCGAGGATACGGTTGCTGCAAGAACGGTTGGGTTGAAAAATGTTTTTTCATGTCTGTAAAGAACTGTTTCTCCACCTGTTGTGGTCTGACGGACACCTTTGCCAAGCTTGACAGGACGGATGGGAGGCGCGGATGCTTCAGCCAGTTGTGCTTTAGCTTCCTCGGAAACATAAGGACAACTGTCCAGTTCAGCCTTTCCCGATGCAAGGTTCATTGCAAAGGCAAGGCATGTAGGAACTCCGCACTCCTTACAATTTGTCTTGGGCAGGAGTTTGAATATCTGTATACCGGTTAATGCCATCTTTTTCTCCTTAAGTTTTTAAAAAAAACCTATGAAATCAGGTCCGACAGACAAATTCTGGTGTGAACATCTGCCGGACCTTTGTGTTTAGTAATTATCCAACAAGTGAATCCATTGTTAATGCCGGATGACCTTTTTCCTTGAGAAAGGGAAGAATTTCTTCTTCGGTAATCCCAATTGTTTCATCAGCGATCATGTCAAAAAGATTGGGAACACCCATTTCTTTTCCCCGGGCAACGATTCTGTCTTTCAGCTCGTCTTTGAGCATCTTGGGCATCCAGACCATTCTCAGGAGACCACCATCACCAAGGATGAATTTACCCTGGGTAATGTTATGTTTTGAATGGCCGACAAATCCCGGAGAAGATGCACCGCCGCCCATAACACCCGCCAATGTGGTAAACTTCATACCACAAGGCGTATCACCTGAGTAATCACGGCCAACGGTCATTACACCGTTGCAGCCCGGCAGCATGGCAGCAATACATTCGCAGCAGCCGCAGGTTGTCATGGGATCAACAACCATGGAGTAAAAGTTGTAATGGGTAACCGTACCCCTGGAGGCCTTGTATATAAAGTCATTAACACCTTTCCACTGGCCCAGTTTCGGATCAATACATTCGCCTTTTTCAATGGGCTGGTTGGGACCTGTGGGGTTGATTTCAAAAGCAGCCTTGCAGTCCATCCAGTTGTAAGCACCGCAGAGACCGGTTCTTTCAGGGCTGACCGAGCAGACATGGCTGGGGGCAAAAGACTGGCAGAGGGTACAGGAGTAGTATGTCTCAACATCCTCGTCCGTCATGTTGTCAACTCGAGCATCCCGCATCAGGTAGTTTTCTCTGGCGGTCACGGTCATCTTGTCAACATCTTCAGGGTTGGTGTAGAGCGTTACCTGAACTTTGTCCACAATCTTGGTAAAATCCTGATGGAACTTTGCATGAAGAACCACACCGATATCTTTTAAGGTGAATCCTTTCTCAATAGCGGCTTTAGAAATACGGACCCAGGAAATATCCCTTTGTCCGATATGCATGATCCCCTGGATATAGTTGATCAGATGATGGATCTGTCTTTCCATTATGGGTTCAAAGTCTTCCTGGAATTCACGACCGGCAATCTGTACTTTGATGCCTAAGGAGAAGGTTCCACCTTCTTTAATACCGGAAAGATCCGGACCAATGATTTCGACCTTGCCGTCTTCAATTTCATTCATATCCGCCATTTTAACGAGCTCGGTACACTGGGTCTTTCCGCCGCCGCACTGGGCATAAAGATCTGCCCCTCTTACGCGCTCACCTTCATAGGCAGGACCGAAGGCACAAGGAATTTCAATATTGGCCACCTGAACCTTGAGGCCCCTGACTTCAACTGATCTTTGAACCATGTCGGCATGGGCAACCGGTGCCACAACATGCTCGTAAGTACAGATACCGGTTGGCAGGATTTCAGGAATCGGCGTATCCGCAATTGTCGGAAAACCCCAGTTAACACAACCGGCTGCTGCAACACCCCATTCGGTGCCGACATCACCCAGGGCATTTACAAATGCAAATACACGGTCTTTGTTGTATTTCAGGATGGTTTTGAAATCACCGGGTTGAACACCGCCAAATGCCATGGCTGCCCTGTTGGCAAACCCAAGGGCAAAGACGGCAGAGGAAATGTCCGGACCAAACGGTACGATACGGGTGTTCCATCCGATCTGCATACCGGCATCCAGGCACTGCTGAATCAGGGTTTTACCATTATGATTGGCGGCACAGAAAATATAAAGGGATCGTTTCTGGTAATCTTCCACGATCATTTTGGCAATCTCTTTATTGGGTGCGGCACCAACCATGGCAGCAAACCCGGGAGCAGACCCATCAACAAATTCAACCCCTCTTTTTCTCAAGATGGTATCATCGGCTGCACCCACCCAGAGTTTACCATTCTCAACATCCGGGTCTTCCTGGGCAATGTAGAAATCAGGATCATTAAGATATCTTAAGGCCTCTTTAACCTCATAAGAAATGATACCTGCCATACCGGCATCAAGAAGCGGCCCAAGGTACGGAAGCCAGTTTCTCAGTTTGATATGGGGTGGCAGAAGTCCCCGTGCAAATTCCATGGGTTTTTTCAAATCTTCCAGGGTTTCAACTTTAAGTCCGGTTAAAGAATAAATGACCGGCAGGTAGTATGCTGTATTCGGGAATCCGACTTTTGTACTTGCATCATAGGTCTGGAGTGCTCTTTCAAGTTCTCCTTCAACCTGGGCAACTACTTTATATCCACCCTGAATGGCAGCAAATGCGATTAATTTTGACATATTATCTTCCTCCTTCTTTGAGGATTTATTGTATTATCATTTGTTTTCTTCAACAAAGTCACTTAGGCTTCCAGTGCCTGACGAGAAGCCATATCCATCAGTACTCTTTCTCTTGCCTTATCAATACCCAGTTCTTTTCTCTTTTTATCGATATGGGCAATCATGAGATGGGCATGTTTGATAGGATCTGCTTCAACATCCCACATGCCGCCATAGAGTTCTTCCATATCCTTGGTCAAATGTTTATGGAAAACAGGTGCACCGGCAGAATGAAGTTTGCCGCCAAATACGGTGTAGATACCACAGGTCACAACATATTGGCCAATGGCAATGGCTTTTTCACTCATCCATTCAGGTGCACTCCCTGCTACGGGCCAGTCACAAAGATCATGACCCATACCGCCTGCTTTAACAACCTGGGTGGCTGCGTTGATAATTCTGGAGTTATCTACACAGGAACCCATGTGAAGAACAGGGGGGATACCCACAGTTTCACAAATTTCAGCCAGTCCGGGACCGCAATAAGCAGCAGCCGTGTCCGGCTGGAGCAGGCCATGGGTGGCACATGTAATACCACCGCAACCGGTTGTCAAAACGATAACATCATTTTTAATCAATTCTTTGATAACGGTTATATGGGCTTCATTGTGTTTCTGCCTGGCATTGTTACACCCTACAACGCCTGCAACACCTCGGATACGACCATTAATGATATTGTCATTAAGGGTATAATATGTTCCTCTGAACGTTCCACCCAGGTGATATTTGATGGATTCAACTGAGAACCCGGCAACCTGAGATTCTTTGTGCGGCGGGATCTGGACGTTGTCACCACGGTTTTTAAAGTTTTCAATGGCCATGGTTACAATTCTCATGGCATCTTCCATGGCATGGTGTTCGTCAAATTCAATATGATGAACATTGGTTTGTTCCATTTTAGCCATGGGGTGGGTGGTGATCAGTTTTGTATGGAAACATTTGGCCACGTTGGCAAGGTTCTGCATAACACACTGAACATCAACAACCATTGCATCACAGGCACCGGTTATAATGGCAAGTTCCTGCTGCAGAAAGTTACCGGCATTGGGTACGCCGTGTCTTTGAAGGACTTCATTGGCTGTACAGCAGATACCGCCCAGCTGAATACCTTTTGCACCGACTTTATGTGCAAGTTCGAGCATTTCAGCACTCTGGGATGCAGCAACAACCATTTCTGAAAGAACAGGCTCATGACCGTGAACAATGATATTGACATGGTCTTTTTTCATGATACCCAGATTGGCTTCAGAGATCAAAGGAGACGGTGTCCCAAACATGACATCCTGGAGATCCGTCGCCATCCATGAGCCGCTCAAGTCGGCCAGGGAAGCTCTGGCACCCTGTTTCATAATGTTTTTGTAATCCTGGTCAACACCGATACAGGTTCTGTGCATGATATCAACAATTTCCCTGTCGATATTTCTGGGAAGGATTCCCAGTTTTTTCCATCGCTCATATCTTGCAGGCGGAAGTCTTTTGGGAACCAAAAGGTGTCCTTCCGGTTTGCCCCATTCAGCAAGGACGGTTTCGGCAACTTCAAGGGCAATCTCATCAATGTCTCTGTCAACCATCACACCGTCAACTTCAACTTTTATTTCTACACCATAATCCGGAGCAATGGCCAGAAGTTTGATGGGGTCTTTGATTTTGTAATCATCTGTTTCTTTTCTGGCTGCTGCAAGGAATACTTCTGCAACGGTTCTGCCGTGATCAGAGTGAGCAGATGCACCTGCTGCAATCATTCTGGCAAAGTTTCTTGCGGCAATGGTGTTGGCTGTGGCACCGCAAAGACCTTTTCTTTCGTCTTCACCTTCAATTCCATCTTTGGGAAGTGGAAGCCTGCAGGGTCCCATTGCACAGTTTTTACAGCAGGTTCCCTGGATACCGATGTTGCATTGTTTCATGGAAACGGCTCTGTCAAAGATCGTTTCAATGCCGAGCTCATGGGAACGCGTGATCATCTGCTGAGTTGCACCACAAATTGATGCTTCTATTGGATCAGCCAGTTTTGTTTCTTTGACTGCCTTTTCTTTCTTTTCTACCATTAGAGGTTCCTCCTCTTGATTATATATATAAGGATTGTGCAACGTGTTTAATTAAAGGCTGCACAATTTGTTACAATTAACTTGCCCGTTTATGAATCCTGTTAAGATTATCAATAATTTTTTCAAGCATTCCTTTATTGATTTTGGCAGGCGTCTTTTTAACAGCGGTCTTAGGCGCAGCAGCTTTTGCTTCAGCAGCTTTTGCTCTTTCAGCAGCGCGTTTTTCTTTAAGTGCCTGTTCTTCAACATCACGTTTATTCGCAGCATCTGCAGCAGCTTTTTTATCTGCTTCGATTTTTGCTTTTGCATCAGCTTCAGCCTTGGCTTTTGCATCGGTTTCAGCTTTTGCCTTTGCAGCTGTGTCTGCTGCTGCCTTGGCTTCAGCATCGGCTTTAGCTTTTGCTTCAGCCGCAGCTTTGGCTTTTGCTTCAGCTTCAGGATCAGCTGCCGGTGCTGCAGCTTTTGGTGCAGGAGCTGCCTCGACTTTAGGTGCTTCTTTTTTAGGCGCCGGTGCAGCAGCCGCTTTTGGTGCTTCTTTAGCAGCAGGAGCAGCTTTTTTAACGGGAGCGGCTTTCTTTTCTTCAACTATGGTAAGATCCGGTGCCGGTGCCATGCCTGCAAAGTCAATCTCAACATCGTCTAAGTGTTTGGTAATGGGGGCAACATCCATTGCAGAGCCACCATCAGACAAAAGGTTGATAAATGCTTTAGCAAGCTTTATGGACTC